>JAJHPK010000051.1 GCA_020890945.1 Nitrosomonas sp. | reverse complement strand
CATGCCGATAAAAATTGCCGCTCGCGAACACCTTAACTATATTTGGTTACCTTGGCTGCAAGCTCAAGAAAAGGTTTTCTCAGAAAGTAATGCAAAAGCCATTCTTAGCCTACCAAGCATCGTAAGCCAATAATAGAGCCATTTTACGTTGCACTATTGCGTCTTTAATGGTGAACGTATGAAGTTTTTTGAACTATTTTTTAGGAAATCTTTGCAAGGTACCCCAAACACAGAAATATTTCTTCCTCTTAGGAGGAGAATGTCCGATCAAGAACAATTCTTCTTGAACCACTTGCGAGGAAATTGGCAAAAAATTAACCAATCTCCTCATAAATTAATCGGAACTACATTGAAATGGAGAAATTGGTGACATTTCTCAAAAGTCTCAGAATATCGAGCTATACCACTTCAAGTGGCCGCATCATACCACCATCCTCATGTTCAAGCAGGTGGCAATGATAAACATAGCGGCCAGGGTAAGGTGAGAACTTTGCGCGAACTCTAGTTTTGTTCTGTAGTGGATTAGCTAATGTAGACGGTTTAACGCGCACAGTATCCTTCCAAGCCAAAACGGGGTTATTGTTAACATCTCTGAGGTCTGTACCTCCAGAAATGACTTGAAACTGAACTAAATGTATATGCATTGGGTGCGAATCAGGCGTTACATTAGTAAATTCAAAATCGTGAATAGAATTAAGCGAAATTCGTTCTTCTGTCGTAATTGGATCGCAATAATCTCTATCTTGACCAAGAACATTAATTTTTGGCATGCCTGGCATGCTGGGCATAGCTTCAGTTAAATTAATTTGAGAAGTATTCGCTGTAACTGGTAGAGGTGAGATATTCGATAACGGAATTTGGGGATCGAAATGATAGAGACTACAGGTTGTTGCTTTAATGTCGAAGGCCATCACATGGAAATATTCAGCAACACCCGCACCAAAATCAGCAAAAGGTGCTTGTATGTCACTGTATAAACTAATAGTTGTGTTAGCGGCATTTTTAAAATTGATTAACAAATCAATTCGCTCACCGGGGCCGATTAACAAACCTTCCTGCTGGGGTAAATTTAGACCGGGTGGGGGCGACGGTACCCGTGCTGCCATACTTAGCAGTCCTCCATCGGATCCAATTTGCCACATTTCAATATCAGGCTTAATGTTTACATCACCACTGACATCATCCTCTCCCACATGAAATTTTAAATTATAGAACCTTGTGTTGGCGCCATTTAAAAGTCTGATTCGATACCAAGTGGGTTCGACTTCCATTTTAGGATACAACTGACCGTTTACCATAGAATGATCCCCAACGAATTCAGGGTTATTAGGAAAGTTGGGATCATAAATAAGCTTCCCTGTACTTATATCCACCTTACAGTCCTGTAGCACAAGCGACCATTCGTATGCCCCGCCAGGAAGATTAAGATTGTCTTCTTCTTCTTCATCTCTGATCAGGTAAAGCCCAGCTAATCCAGCATATACATTTTTTGCTGTAGCATCCATTGTATGATCGTGAAACCACAAGGTTGATGCTCTCTGTTGATTGGGATAAAAATATAAAGCCATCTGCCCTGGCTTAATAGGCGATGTAGGAATACCGTCGTATTGCGGAGGCACTTCCCCACCGTGTAAATGAGGAACTGAGTCACCGATAGTGTGAACGTATCCTCCACAGTGATTGCCATTACCATGTGGATGTGGCATTGGTATGGATAGATCGTTAAACGGGAATTGTTGATTCTGAGGTAAATCGTTATGCCAAATGATTATCGAAGGTCGACCACGCCTTGCTTCGATGACTGCGGGCGTATAAGGGTTACTCTGAAATAAATTAAGATATTTCCACATCGTAGTTTTATTCATCAAAGCAGGATGTAGCTTTACGTCGACTTGACGCATATCAATATGATAAATGTCGTACATTCCGAAACTGTAAATTGGTTGAATTGGCATTGGATGCGGCAATGTTGGGCGCAACGTATTGAATGGTGCAGGAATAGGCATAATAATCTCCTCGATAGTATTTAATTACTGAAGAATCTCATGATTTTTTTAATTGTTATTTATGAATGCTAACAGTTAAATTTTTTAATGTTTGTGAGAAAGCTCACAAAAGATATAACTAACATCAATAAAATTTTTTTGCTTAGAAGTTTTTCTATCGATAGAGATAAGGCAATAATTCCAACGGCCTAGTGTCTTTGCTTACGAAAAAATTTGAGAAGGGAAACAAAATAACTAGCGGTTAAGCCATTTTGTAATAGTCTTTACAAGCCATTCAGGTTCGTCCAATGGTAAATCGTGTCCTGCTGTTTCGTGATATTGATAACTTGTTTGCCAATGTTGAGCTAATTGTTGGCTGCAACGATAATCGACGAGTCGATCGGCTGTGCTAGTAACAATTAATATAGGTTGCTGCGGTTTGTTGATAGGTAAGCGGAATTTTATCGCCGCCAAAAGCTGATTGCGAGCACTGATAGCGGAAACTGGATTTTTTTCCTGCCACAATCGCCAGTTTTGCAGCAACACAGCATCGTGTTGAAAATGATTAGAAGTCAGATGCAAGATTTCTGATTCTTTTTCAATTAGGGAACAAAAAACCATTTTTAAAATTTTTGGATAAATTTGCCAGCGCAGCCGGTGATAAAAATGAGCGATTGGTCGTGCGCTGGTATTAATTAACACGGCTCCTATAATTTCTTTGGGGTAGCGAGACATCCAGTCCATCGCTACCATTCCTCCCATAGAAAGTCCAATGAGTACGCAGGGGTGATGTTTGGGAATGTGTTGTCGAAGTGCGTCCGTTATTTCTACAATCGATGTGGGACTTGTTAATTGATGGTGCCGGCCATTGCCTGGGATATCGGGGGTGGTGATGATGGCTTGTGGAAATTGTTGTTGTAAATATTCGGTAAAAATGCCCCAGTGCCTTGCTTCACGCAACAAACCGCGGATCAATACAAAATGCTTAGGCGCGATCATGGATACCAAAGCGCCAACGCTTGTTGTTCTAGTTTTTCTGCATCTTCGTTATGAATCCAATTTTGATAGGATATCGTTGCATGCAACAAAAACTCCATCAAAATTAGGTGGCTGCGCAGTACGCGATTCAGTCGATGTGGTTTGATTGGATGATATAAGCCCAATAGCTGAGATACTTGTAGCGGATTTTTGCGAATCCATCGCCATGACCCCATTTCCAGCGTCAATGGCAAAAAAGTAGTGTCGAATTGCAGGGATTTCAAATACAGGAAATCCCATAAATCACCGTGTACTAAATAATGTTGCGACTGCGGTTCAAAAAGATAGTCTTGGTAAGGATAGGTTTGCTGGAAAAGATTACGCAAACTACAAATTTCTTTTAGGTGTTTGATCGGTTTTCTACGGCTGTTCGCATAAGGAAACCATATCTGATCGTGGAAACCAAACCCAGAGTGGCAATCCAACACAATACTGAAAGGCGCCGTTAACACATGCTGTTCCATAAATCTGCATAAAGCTTGTGCTTCCGGTTGCATGGAATCTGCAGTTTTTCCACGATACCACGGCAATACTGGCGATATGCGGTGACCACCCGCTAACAATATCGTCTTTTCGTTGCTATTCACTGGTGCATTACGCATCAGATCAATTCCCTGTCCATTCGAGCGCGTACCATTAAACATACCGACAGGATTCATCAGCGGCAACACATTGATGCGTACGCGTTGCAGAATTTCGGAGAAAACCACATCCCATTTAAGACGTTCTAGCAATCCTTCCAGAAATGCGATGACGACTTGTGTGCCAATTCGTTCAAGGCCGTGAATGCCGGCGACATAAGTGATATTGGGAATGCCTGCAGACTGATTGCCCAGAGAAAGCGCATAAATAGGTAATGAGTCGCCAACACATGATACTTCGCATAACACGATACTGCGAAGGCGTTGCGATTGGTCGTGTTCGATTAATGTTTCAATCTGTTGCAGTTCGGTTAAACGTTGTTTAAGAGTAACGCCATCCATGGCAATGCCGAGTGAGAAAAATGAATGTCTGACAAGTTGCAGATGTTACTCGATTCTGTTTGAGAATCTCAACCAATCTCAGTGCGAGAATAATATTTAACAATAAATTCATCAAAACTTAATAAATAGTTCAAAGAAATTAAACACTCAATCACTATCCTGTCGATCTAAGAATAACGGATTGATAAAGGTGACTAGATTGATGAATAATTTTTCTCTCAAAACAAGAAGTGTGTGGATTTCAGATGTTCATTTAGGATTCCGCGGGTGCCAAGCAGATGCGTTGCTGCACTTTTTGGAATCCGTTGAAACAGACTATCTTTTTTTGGTCGGTGATATCATTGATTTCTGGAGCATCAAAAGAAGCCCCTATTGGCCACAACAACATACAAATATCATTCGTGCCATTTTAAGCAAAGCCAAGCAAGGAACCAAAATTATTTACATTCCAGGCAATCACGATGAGGAATTTCGCGATTGTATCGGGCATGTATTTGGCAATGTCGAAATTCATCAAGACTACATTTACACCACGGCCGATGGTAAAAAGCTGCTCGTCATGCACGGCGATGAATTTGATCTTATCGTGCGTAATAGTCGTTGGCTGGAAACATTGGGTAACTTAGCTTACGACAAGTTGCTCGACCTCAATCGTTATCTCAATGGATTACGTAGATTGTTTGGTTATTCCTACTGGTCCTTGTCCTCGTATTTAAAACTAAAAGTTAAAAACGCTGTGAGCTATATTAGTAGTTTCGAGCATGCGCTAGCGCATCTTGCCAAAGAACGCGGTGTTGATGGCGTGGTTTGTGGACATATTCACCATGCCGAAGTCCGTGAAATTGAATCGATTCTTTATTGTAATGATGGCGATTGGGTCGAAAGCTGTTCTTCGCTGTTGGAACATCAAGATGGCTCATTAGAATTGGTGTTCTGGTCAGAACGCTATGAAGCATATCGCAGTCAGAAGATGCAAACAGAATTGTTGGGCAGAAAAAAAGCCGCTTAATTTCTCTTGTTACAAAAAAACATTCTGATGAATACGCAAATAGAGATATTTGAGTTCTGGAACATTGAGGTTGGCTGTGGCAGTTAAATTAATTCTCAGTCTCGATGGCGGCGGCAGTCATCTGTTGATTCAACTGAGTGTTTTGGCATGCCTTGAGCAAGAAACCGGAATTTCAACCTATCAGCAATTCGATCTGATCGCTGGATCATCTTCTGGCGGCCTCATTGCTTGTTTGATTTTAGCCTATCAAAACAGTGCCCACGATGTGATTCAGAAAATTGTGCAGGAACAATTGATGGAACAATTGATGGTTGAACGACGATTGAATAGGTTGCTCAACAAATTGCAACTTATGCCTAAATATTGCGGCGCCTCCAAGAGGATGGCGTTGCAGCAACAACTCGGACAGCTCAAGTTATCGTCATTAAAAAAACAATTGTTTGTCCCTTGTTTTAATCTGGATCGAGATCAGTTGGAAGTTTTTACTAATCACATGGAAGATGATTTTTACCTGAGCGAAATTGCTGATGCATGCACCGCTGCGCCTTCATTTTTCCCTCCAGTTCAAATGCAGGATGGAAACTGGCGAATTGACGGCGGAGTTGGAATGAATAATCCAGGTTTAAGCGCGTACTTCCATGCTACCAATCAATGGCAAGGAGCGGAAGTCAAAATGCTTTCCATTGGTTCAGGTTGGCGCAGCTTTAATTTCAGTGGTGTATCCGCTTGTAAATATGGTGGTTTGCAGTGGTCTGCGAAAGGAATCGCGTCGATTATTCTGCGAGAAAAAATGATGGCCAATGTTAAAACAACTGAAACAGTTTTAGGCGAACGCGTTTTGTATATCAACCATTTTTTAAAGGATTATGAAATGCCGGATCATATGGATTCCGCTAAAAATAAATTATTACAACGTAAAGCTCTCGATATTGGTTCGATGTGGTACGTCCATCATCGCAAACAAATTCAAAATTGGCTGCAACACCATTAGAAAGGCTGAAATGAAAATATTTTACGGCATACAAGGCACAGGTAACGGTCATATCACACGCGGACGAATTATGGCCAAAGAGCTTCAAAAAGCAAATCTGGATGTTACTTATCAATTTACCGGCAGACCTTCAGATAAGTTTTTTGATATGGAAGTATTTAATGGGTATCAATGGCGGCAAGGTCTGACTTTTAGTACGAACAATGGAAAAATTAATCATATAAAAACAGTATTGCAATCGAAACCCAAAGATTTTTTGCGCGATATCAATCAATTGGATTTAACCCAATATGATTTGGTGATTTGCGATTTTGAACCCGTGACGGCTTGGGCGGCGCGGAAAAAAAATGTTAAAACACTCGGCATTAGCCATCAATATGCTTTTCACCATGAAATTCCAAGGGCTGGCAATGATCCTGTTTCGGAATTGGTGATGCGAAATTTTGCACCAGTAGATATTGGCATCGGTTTACATTGGCATCATTTCAATCAACCTATTCTGCCTCCCGTCATAGAAACGCCATTTGTGACTGAAAAAGTTCAAAGAAATAAAATCGTTGTTTATTTACCTTTTGAAAATCAGCAACATATTTTCAAATTACTGTCACCATTCAAACAATTTGAATTTTTCAATTACTCTCCGGAAGCTATTCCTTCTGAATATTCCCATATTCATTCGAAACCGCTTTCTGTGATCGGTTTTCAGAAAGATTTATCGGATTGTTCGGGCATCATTTGTAATGCGGGATTTGAATTGGCTAGCGAAGCTTTGCAGTTGGGTAAAAAAATCTTAGTCAAACCAGTGCATGCGCAAATGGAGCAAACTTCCAATGCTTTGGCGCTGCATAAATTGGGTTATGGGCAGATGATGAATAACGTAGATGCTGAAGTGATCGAGCAATGGTTGTACGAAACTAAAGCGTTACGCGTCACTTATCCAAACACAGCGAAATATTTGGTTGAGTGGATAAAGAACGGTATGCCTTCCTTACAGCAATCTTGGTATGACAGGCTTTGGTCTGAAGTAACCATATCGCCTGTTGAGTTACATTAAAAATAGTACAGACAATATTAAATAGGATGTGATAGCTATGAGTGAAAACTCTTTATTCGTACCTAATCAATTGGTCATAAAAATCCCTTCTCCCGAAAAAATTCTGATTATCTACAACCCAATTTCCAGTGCCGGAAATACCAAAGTCACGGCTAACTATTTGGAAGCAGCGCTCGCAACAGAAGGAAAAACCGTTGAAGTTTATCCTTCAGAAAGAAAAATGAAAAAATACACGCGCTTCTCCGATAAGATTGCTGCGAGCGATCTCATCGTCGTTGTAGGGGGAGATGGCACCATTCGAAAATTATTAGATATCATTAATACAACTGGCACGCCTATTTACGCAATACCTGGCGGAAATGAATCGTTGTTCGCTCGTTCATACGAGATGACTACCAGCGTTGACGAACTATTGCAGGCCATCGATTCTGGAATTTGCCTGTATCAATTTTATGGCATGATCAGCGGACAAGATATTAATGGATCGAAACCATTTTTTCACATGGCATCAATGGGATTGGATTCACTGACGGTTAAGAATATTGGTAAGCGCAAGGGGCCACTGAGCGATTCCATTTACATATGGCATGGCTTAAAAGCTTTGTGTTCGTTGCATCATCCCAAAGTATCAGTGACGGTAGATGGCCAACCCGTTATCCAACGAGGATCGGGCTATCTCATCATTGCGAATAATTCTGCGTATGCTCGAAATTTATTGCTTGTTCCTGGTGCAAGCCCTTCCAATCCAGAATTGGTAGTAGGATTTCTTCCTGGCGCGCGGCATCAACACGAATTATTTAAAGCGATCAAGATCCTACAACGTAAGCCAGCAAATTTGCCGATGCAATATTTCTCTGGAAAATCTGTCGCTTGCACGTTGCATGAACAATCTTATCCGCTGCAAGTCGATGGTGATTATTTTCGTGATCGCGACATTGCTGCAGAAAGTACGGTCGAGTTTAATATTAGTCCGCGTCCGATTCATGTGCTTGTTCCTCCTTCTTTTAACATCCAGCAATTGCAACAAACAATTAATAATCCATTACAATCCCCATCAGCAGTCATGCATTCATAATCATGATGGAGAAATTTCATGCGATTACTCAGTTGGAATATCCAATGGGGACGGGGTATCGATGGCCGTGTTGATCTGCCTCGCATTGTAGAAACGATTCATCAACTGGGTGATTTTGACGTCGTTTGTTTACAGGAAGTCGCGATTAATTTTCCAGGTCTGCCTGGCAGTCTCGGCGAAGATCAAGTAGCTGAATTATCGAGTGGATTTCCCGGGTACACTGCAGTTTATGGGGCTGGCACCGACGTTCCAGCTCAACAAGGCAATCGCAGTCTATTTGGCAATGTCATTTTTTCACGTTTTCCTGTTGGGCAGGTTTGGCGGCATTTACTACCCTGGTCCGTAGAATTCTCATCTTCAGGCATGCAACGCGTGTTAATTGAAATTAACATTGAAACGGATATCGCAGATATTGGATCGTTACGCATTATGACGACGCATCTGGAATATTACTCCGAGCATCAACGCAGAATTCAAATTGAGGCCATTCGTAATCTGCATAGGCAAGCTTGTAAGCTATCGCAACGACAACCATTACCGGAAGAACGGGGTAGTCCTTTTGAAGTTTTTCACTCTTCTTCCCAAGCAATATTGTGTGGGGACATGAATTTTCCCACCAGATCACCCGAATATAGCCAAATCCTCGCGCCATTTTTCGATGCGACACCGAATTTTTACGATAGCTGGAAAATACTTAATCCGGGAAAACCCAATGCACCAACTGTCGGTATACATCCGGTTGATTTTGTAGACCAACCGGAGTGTTTTGACTATGTTTTTATTACAGAAGGATTAGTAAATCGATTGAAAACACACAACATAGAGGAAAAAACCGCTGCTTCCGACCATCAGCCTGTGTGGATAGAGTTATCGAGTCTATGAGTTAGAAATTCTTTTAGGAAAGATGATTCCCAAAGTTTTCAAAATATAACTGATGGATTTGATCTCGGCTAAATTGATGGTTTTGCCCCCCGCGATGGGCGATTTTGAGCGACCCCATCAATGAACTAAGTTGCCCTGTCGTTTGCCAATCAAAATCATTCACAATTCCGTACAATAAACCAGCGCGGTAAGCATCACCACACCCTGTCGGATCTATGATTTCCTTCGGTTTCACACAAGGTATTTCAATTTTTCTGCCATCTGCGTAAATTACCGAACCTTGAGCGCCCAACGTAATAATCAAAACTTTATCTTGATTAATCAGCGATTCAAGTTTGTGCCCCGTTCGGTCTTGTAACAGTTGTGCTTCATAATCGTTTAGCGCGATATAACTGGCTTGCCGGATGAAATTGAGTAATTCTTCACCGTTATACATCGGCAAGCCTTGTCCCGGATCAAAGACAAAAGGAATTCCTGCTTCATAAAACTCACGTGCATGTTGTATCATGCCATCCCGTCCATCCGGAGCTACAATACCAAGTTGAATGTCTTGCGCATCTTGCACAGAATTAAGATGAGAAAAATTCATTGCGCCAGGATGGAAGGCCGTGATCTGGTTATCATCCAAATCGGTAGTAATGAATGCCTGCGCAGTAAAGGTATCAGGAACTTGATACACGTGATCTTGAGTCAGATTGAGTTGACCAAACCGCGCTGAATATGCAGCGTAATCATCCCCTACAGTAGCCATCATGACGGGCTCGCCGCCCAGCATTTTGAGATTATAAGCAATGTTACTGGCACAACCGCCAAAATCGCGCCGCATTTCCGGAACTAGAAATGCGACATTCAATACATGAATTTTTTCCGCCAGTATATGATTCTTGAAACGGTCTGGAAAAACCATAATATTGTCATAAGCGATTGAACCACAGATCAGTGTACGCATAAAAGTGAGCTTTATTTATGCTTATCAGGAAGCTGGCTTCCAGGCGAGATCCAATTCACGTGCAGCCTTAACGTCATCCAACTTGCGTACGGGCATAGTGTGGGGGGCACCTTTCATCATATCCGGTTGCGTTTCGATTTCTTGAAGAATCTCTTTCATCGATTGTACAAAAGCATCCAGCGTTTCTTTAGATTCGGTTTCGGCTGGTTCAATCAACAAACATTCCGGAACTAACAGTGGGAAATAAGTTGTTGGTGCATGATAACCTTTATCTAACAAGCGCTTGGCTAAATTCATTGCAGTCACACCAGTTCTGTCTTTGATTTCTTTCAATGTGACAATGAATTCATGACTCGCGCGTCGAGTTGGATAAGCGATCTCGAATCCCGCTTTAGCCAATTCCGCCATCAAATAATTGGCGTTTAAGGTAGCAAATTCAGCAATGCGATGCATCCCGTGCATGCCGAGTAACCGCACGTAAATATAAGCGCGCAGCAAAACGCCGGCGTTGCCCATGTGAGCTGATAACCGACCGATGGTTTGAGGACGATCTTTCTCAGTTAACCAGCGGTAACGATCGCCTTCTTTTGCCACATTAGGCACTGGCAAGAAAGGCAACAAGCGCTCCGCAACACCTACTGGAGCAGAACCAGGTCCACCGCCGCCATGCGGCGTGGAGAATGTTTTGTGCAAATTTATGTGAATGACGTCAAAACCCATATCACCCGGCTTCACTTTACCCAGGACTGCATTTAAATTGGCACCATCGTAATACAATAATCCACCCGCCTCATGCACAACTCGGCTCATTTCAGCAACATTTTTCTCAAACACGCCGAGCGTCGAAGGGTTGGTCAGCATCAATCCGGCTGTTTTTGGACCAACGGCTGCTTTTAATGCCGCTAAATCCACATTGCCTTCTTTGTCAGTAGGAATCTCCACCACTTTGAAACCACACATCACTGCTGTTGCAGGATTGGTGCCATGCGCCGCATCAGGTACAATAATTTCGGTACGCTCAAAATCACCGCGCGCTTCATGGTATGCGCGGATCATCATGACGCCGATCAATTCACCTTGCGCACCCGCCATTGGTGTTAAGCTAACGCCGGCCATTCCAGTAATTGATTTGAGAATTTCTTGCAATTCATATAAACAGGCCATAAAACCCTGTCCGGTATCTTCCGGCGCCAAAGGATGGCGCGATAGAAATTGCGGTAGCATTGCTAGGGAATTACACGCACGAGGATTGTATTTCATCGTGCACGAACCTAGCGGATAGAATTCAGTGTCAATCGAAAAATTCTTTTGAGACAGGCGTGTGTAATGACGAACGGTATCCATTTCAGATGCTTCGGGCAGCAAAACTGGCGATTTGCGTAGAAAATTTTTCGGAATCGCAGATTTGCTAGCAATTTTTTCCGGCGATTGAGAATAATTGCGACGACCCTTGCGCGAATGTTCAAATATCAACATGGTTTTAATCAATGAGAAGTAACAAAAATAGGCGAATTATTTTTTCAAAGCGGCTAATGCAGCATCATAATTAGGTTCATCAGCGATTTCTGGAACCAATTCCGCATGAATTATTTTATCGGATTCATCTAATACGATGACCGCACGTGCTGTAATGCCACCAAAAGCGCTATCTCCAATCAGTACGCCATAATCTTTCATAAAATTAGCACCGCGCATGGTTGAAAGCGTGACCACTTTGTCCAAGCCTTCCGAGTCCGTGAAACGGCTCATGGCAAAAGGTAAATCCGCAGCTATGATCAGCACAGCGGTATTTTGCATGTTACTGGCTTGTTGATTAAATTTACGCGTCGATAATGCACATACTGGTGTGTCCAAACTAGGAACAATATTCAGTACTTTTTTCTTGCCCGCAAATTTTGCCAGTGTAACGTCATTCAAGTCTCTATCTACTAAAGAAAAAGCTGGTGCTTTGTCACCCACTTTTGGGAAGGTGCCTTCAAGCTTGATGGGTTTTCCTTTCAATGTAACCATGTTTTTTCCTCTCTCGATCAATCTGAAAATAAATACTGTTAACTTAAAAGTTGTTTCAGCATCTGTGCATAATTCTGCAGATCTGCTGATGTTTTAGTTTCGGTGGCGCATACCAGTAATGCATTGCCTAACTCTGGATAGTATCCATGCAAATCCAAACCACCCAGAATGCCATGCTGTTTCAATTTAGATAACACATCGGTGGTGGTGGTTGGTAATGTCAGCGCAGTTTCGTGAAATGACGGTGCGCTAAAAGTCCTCTTAACACCTGCGATGGATTCGAGTTGTTCAACCAATTCCAAAGTATTGGCATGCGACTGTGCTGCTACGCGACGCAATCCTTCTGGACCAACTAGTGACATATAAATGGTTGCAGCGGTAACCATTAAACCCTGATTGGTGCAAATATTAGAAGTTGCTTTAGAGCGACGAATATGTTGTTCACGCGCTTGCAATGTTAGAACAAAACCTTCCTTGTTATCCAAGTCAGTGGTTCGACCGATAATACGTCCAGGCATTTGGCGTACTAAATCATTTTTACACGCCATGAAACCAAAGTATGGACCACCGCTAGAAAGTGGAATACCCAACGGCTGTCCTTCACCAACAGCGATATCTGCTCCTTTCTCGCCCCATTCACCAGGCGGATTCAGCAATGCTAGCGCAGTTGGATTGACGACACCGATCGCAAGCGCATTATGTTTGTGTGCCCAATCCGTCAGTTCATCGACCTGTTCTAGCACACCAAAGAAATTCGGTTGCGGAATGACCAGTGCGGCACATTCCTCTTGACTAAATTTAGATAAAGACTCTGGCAATACCTGTCCAGTTTTCACATCAAAAGGTATTTCGACTACTTCGATTTTCTGATTGCTAACAATCGCTTGTACAACCTGACGATAAACCGGATGAACTGTTTTTGGAATCAAAATTCGACGCGACGTTTTGTGTGCGCGAACCGCCATCAATGCCGCTTCAGCTAGCGCGGTGGCACCGTCATACATGCTGGCGTTGGAAACATCCATGCCAGTCAACGACGCCATCATCGATTGGTATTCATATAATAATTGCAATGTGCCCTGACTGGCTTCGGCTTGATACGGCGTATATGAAGAATAAAATTCCCCGCGTGTGGTAATTTGCCATACCGCCGCAGGAATATGGTGTTCGTACGCGCCAGCACCAATAAAGTTTTGATAAAAGCCGTCTTTGTTAGCACGCTCCATCATCAACCGAGTAATTTCCATCTCACTTAACCCGGCAGGTACACCTGTTAGCTTGCCACTGATTAATTCCTTAGGGATTTCATCAAATAGCTCTTCGATTGTCTTTGCACCGATGCTATCAAGCATTTCGGCGACATCTTCTTCAGTATGAGGAATAAACGGCATAATGTATTAATAAGAAAAAAGGGGCGCAAACATACAAACTCAATCGCTATGTTTACTTTAATTAAATTAATGGTCTTCGTTTTCGACCATTTCAGTATAAGCCGCTGCATTCATCAGATGATCGAGTTCAGCGGGATTACTGGGTTTCATTTTAAAAAGCCATGCCGAATAGGCATCTTCGTTAATTTTTTCTGGTGCATCGACCAAGGATGAATTCACTGCAAGCACTTCACCAGAAATAGGCGCATAGACATCCGCCGCTGCCTTGACCGATTCAGCTACTGCACATTCTTCTTTTTGTTTCAAAGTGCGGCCGACGTTAGGCAATTCAATGAACACCATGTCGCCCAACAATTCTTGTGCGTGACTAGTAATGCCAACGGTCACAGTACCATCAGCTTCGGATTTGACCCACTCATGGGATTTACTATATTTTAAATCTGCAGGAACTTGCATTATTGACTCCAGTTAAAGGTAATAGTTTGCCGCGAATCGGATTAAATCAACACTTTTCCGTTGCGCACGAAAGGATATTTTACCACTTTAGCACGTAACTTTTTATCGCGCACAACCACATCCACTTCGTCGCCAATGGAAATTGCTGTTGGAACACGTGCCAAAGCAATCGATTGATTCATCGTGGGAGAAAAACCACCGCTAGTGATCTCACCTTGATATTCGTTGCCATCTTTTTGTGCAACTACTTGTTGATGACTACGCAACACGCCACGATCGAGCAACACCAACCCCACCAATTGATTGGTGATTGGAGCATCTAGTAATGCCTGTTTGCCAATAAAATCTCGTTCCGTTTTTAAATCGACTGTCCAGGTTAAGCCTGATTCCATTGGATTTTTAGTTTCATCCATGTCTTGACCATATAAATTCATACCTGCTTCCAAGCGCAGCGTATCTCGCGCACCCAATCCAGCAGATGCGACACCCGCAGCGTGTAATGCTTCCCAAAATTTTGCGGCTTCCACTGCAGGCAAAATGATTTCAAAACCATCTTCACCGGTATAACCCGTGCGGGCTATAAAATATTGCCCCACTTCTACGGATTGAAATTGTTTTAACTCTTCAGTAGCCGCTTGTGAGTGTGGAATGACTTGCCAGACTTTTGCGCGAGCATTCGGGCCTTGTACTGCGATCATTGCCAGATTCCGTCGTGGTGTGATTTCTAAATCAGGTGCATAGTGGTCTCGTTGTTTTTGCATCCAAGCAACGTCTTTCTCTGCGGTACCAGCGTTTACGACAATACGAAACCAGTTTTCTGACAAAAAATAAATAATCAGATCATCAATAATGCCACCTTGGGGGGTTAGCATACAAGAATAAAGCGCTTTGCCAGGAACGGTTAATTTATCAACATTATTTGCAACCAACCGATGCAAAAAAGCGCGAACATTATGGCCTTTAATGTCAACCGGTAACATATGCGATACATCAAACATACCGGCATCTTGACGTACCTTATGATGCTCTTCCAATTGCGAACCGTAATGCAGTGGCATATCCCAGCCACCAAAATCAACCATTTTGGCGTTAAAATCGCGATGGGTTTGGTTAAGGGGTGTCGTTTTCAACACAAATTATTCTCCCGAAAAATAAAAAGTCATTGCGTAAAAAGTCATTGTGCAATGACTCTACGCCCCTCTGTCCTTTTTACCTGAGAGATTGACAGACTAAAATCTGCGTGCCCCTTCGGTGGCCAGAAACATATTCTCGGCGCTCTCCAGACTGCCCCTTCTAAACGGTTTTTATGGAATTTAATCTCCTGCCTGAGCGATTCCGGGGGGTTACGCCTTCGGCGGTGCAAAAACAATGCACGCTCTTCTGTTTAGATGAAATGGCAAAGTGCGAACTATACCTTAATAACAGAACTTTATACAAGCTGAAGAAAAAACTCTGCCGCGAATAACAATGCGAGAGACCTTTGCGCGGTTGCGATCTTGGTTGACGAGCCAACTGCGATAACGGTTTTTTAAAAAAATATCATGAGGTATAAGTTTTCAGAATTTGACGTCACCTTACCGTACCTGGAAAGGGAATTTTCGGAAGTAGATTGATCAATTGATCGACTGGAACTCGATAGAGAAAGTCGTTGTAATGCATTATGCACCGGTTTCCGATGTTGCAGGGCGGCCAGCTTATTCAGAATTGCTGTTGTTTAAGATACTAAAGACCTCTGCATAACTGGCTTTATCGAATGCGTGAGTTCTGCAAACATTTGATTTAGTTATGATGGAAATGAACAGAAAAGCTCAAAAAAACAGTTGTGCAGAAGTCTCAGCAATGAATCGGTGGAAGACATGGCGAAATCGAATCTCCACGTGATGGGGTTTCAAGCTGGAAGGGGATGTGTCGGATCATCATTCTGTACCATCGCAATTTAGGACGCGGCTAGCAACGGCACAATCATGGGACAGGTTATTAAAGGAAATCAACCGGTAAATCCAGGCTTACAGGGAAACGCTTCTCCCTAAAAATAATCATTCAATATTCTGTACTTGTTCGCGCATTTGTTCGATGATCACTTTAAGGTCCATAGAAATTTTGGTGATTTCTAGATCGACTGATTTTGCACCCAGCGTATTGGCTTCGCGGTTAAGTTCTTGCATCATAAAATCGAGGCGTTTACCTACAGCACCACCTTTTTCTAAAATATGCTCGACCTCTTCCAAATGAGCTTGTAGCCGTGACAATTCTTCATCAATATCTATTTTTGCAGCAAATAAAGCAATTTCCTGACGAATTCGCTCGTCCTCCAAGTTTTCTATGATTTCTTTCAACCGTGTGCTCAGTTTTGCTTCAAAATTAGCTATTAAGGTTGGAACACGAGGACGGACAATTACTAAATGTTGGCGAATTTGCTGAATGCGATCCAAAACGATAGCTTTGAGTTTTTCACCTTCGCGATTTCTAGATGTTTTTAAATCTTGCAAAGCTTTTTGCAGTAATTCCATACTGATAGCGCCAAGCTCATCGACAGGTAAATCCTCATTTCCAACAATTCCAGGCCATTTGAGTATTTCTGCAACGGATAACGGCGCGACAGTCGGATATCGTTCTAGCACGCTGTTATTAATCCGCATTAAGTTTTCTAAAGTAGCAATATTAAGTTGCTGTTCTTTTTTCAGTTCTTCTAACGGTAAAAAATTTAACCGGCATTCTATTTTTCCACGTTGGAACTGACTGGCAACAATTTCCCGCATAGCTGATTCATGCTTACGAAAATCTTCTGATAAGCGAAATTGAACATCTAAAAATCGATTGTTGACTGAACGCAATTCGATATTTAAAGAACCAAAAGGAGTTTCTCGAGCGGCTACGGAGTAACCGGTCATGCTAAGGATAAAATTCATGGCTTCTCTGAATGAGTCGGGGATAAAGTAAATAACTCGGTGAATATCGAACCTAAGCCGCATGATGAAGGCGCTGGTTTCTGATCAAGCAAGCCGGTTATAGTGAAGGGCATTGTTTTATTAGCGGGATCAAATGTCACCTGACTGGCATCCATATAAACACGATCTCCAGCAGCATTCAGCCGCCATAGATTCGGTATTTTTTCATCCGGTTGATCAAAACAATAGGGCAAACTGTCACCGTGCATTGTTAAGACTGGTTTTTTAAATTGCAGTGTTTGGGCTTTGATCAACTCACGAATCTTTTGATAGCCATTGCAATTCACACGAACCTCTTTAGAACAGGCAGGGTTCTTATCGTTTTCATACTCGTAAATATCGGCGTGAAAAGCAATGACAACGGCCTCAATTGATGCATTGGATTGCGCCTTTTGGAACAATTTGATGACCCATTCTGCATTATATTGATCGCGCTGATCGGCACCATCGAGTGCTTTTCCCTTATCGCTGCGCTCGATTTGATTGCGTCCGTTATTGGTGCCGGGTAAATGGAGCGTGGCAAACAGGATGTTATCCAGTTGCCAGGTAGCATTTTCAATAAAACCTGGTTGTCGAGTGAAGCCCGCAATGTCTTTACTCAATTGTAATTCATCTCGAATAAAAAAAAGCTGCCGCAAAAACTCAAGCCGCTCTAATTCATCGTAACGTTTAGAAAAATTAAGCGTTAAACGGTCACAATCGGTCCAATCGTTATCTCCTGGCGTATAAACGGTTTTATACGGATTTAACTGTGCGATTTGCCGATAGTGATCTTCAAATAATTCATTGCTACAACTGGCTCTAGCAATTTTAAAATCACCCAAGTGTATCAATAACGGGGGATTAAGCGCTTTGATCGCTTTGGCAATAACGCCATCCGGATGTTCGAGCGTCGCATACTCGGAATCACTATAAGGAATATCGCTAATCACCGCAAACTGAGTCTGTTTCTTTGGAATTACAGAGGATAAAGACGAATCATCGGCCAATATTGTTGCTGAACATAAACTCAATAGTGCAAAAAAAACTATGCGGTTGAAGAAACTCATCATTATGAGTCGCTATGATCCTGAAAAACCAAACCAGCATGTTCACGCAGTTTATGAAAACGAATCGCTGGCCAATTTTCTTGCGCAACGCTCAATTCTGCGCCAAACGACGCTAAAAAAGTAGGCGCATCAACGGCATCGTAGGCGATACGATGTGAGTTCGCATCGATAAACCGCTGCAGTTCTTTGGGGTCGTCCGCAGTAATCCAACGCGCCAATTGATACTTAGCCGGAGCAATTCGCGCAGCCACTTGATATTCATGCTGCAAACGGTGCGTAACCACTTCAAATTGCAGCACACCAACCGCTCCGAGCAATAACATGTTACCTAAATGCGGTCGAAAAACTTGTATCGCGCCCTCTTCACCCAATTGTGCTAAACCCAGTTTCAATTGCTTGCTCCGTAATGGATCAGCAACCTCTACCGTGCGAAACATTTCCGGCGCAAAAAACGGTAATCCGGTAAATTGTAAAACTTCTCCTTCGGTCAATGTATCGCCGAGTTGCAGCGTACCGTGATTGGGAATGCCAATGATATCGCCAGGATAAGCTTCTTCGAGAATGTCACGTCGCTGCGATAAAAAAGACACCACAGTACTGGTGCGAATATCTTTGCCGCTTCGTGATACTTTCAAGTTCATTCCGCGCTTAAAATGCCCAGAACATACACGTACGAATGCAATACGATCGCGATGCGCAGGATTCATATTGGCTTGAATCTTGAATACCATTCCGGAAAATTTCTTTTCATCAGGAACCACTTCGCGTTGAATCGCATGACGCGATTCAGGTGGCGGCGCCAATTCGACTAAAGCATCCAGAATTTCACGCACGCCAAAGTTATTGATAGCGGAACCAAAAAAAACAGGAGTTTGTTTACCCGCAAGGAATTCTTCTTGATTAAAGGGAGGTGACGCACCTTTGATTAAATCGATTTCTTGTAACGCGGTTGATAATTCCGAACCGAACCGCTGTTGCAATGCAGGATCATCAAAATGCGCGATGGTCTCTTCATTTTCGTTGATGCGGTCTGCGCCAGCTTGAAATACCCGCATACAGTCGTGGCGCAAATCGCATACGCCATAAAACCGCTTTCCCATGCCGACTGGCCAAGTGAACGGTATCGTGGACATGCCAAGTGTGCGTTCAATTTCATCCAGCAAATCGAGCGGTTGTTGTACTTCACGATCCATCTTGTTGACGAATGTTACGATTGGGGTATTTCGTGCGCGGCACACTTCAAGCAAGCGCAACGTCTGCGCTTCAACACCATTGGCTGCATCGATCACCATCAAGGCAGCATCGACTGCGGTCAGAACACGATAAGTATCTTCGGAAAAATCTTGGTGCCCCGGTGTATCCAACAAATTGATCACACAATCACGGTATTCCATTTGCATCACCGAACTGGCCACCGAGATGCCGCGTTGTTTTTCGATTTCCATCCAATCCGATGTAGCATGGCGACTGGCTTTGCGCGCTTTAACACTGCCGGCAATATGAATGGCGCCAGCATACATCAATAATTTTTCTGTGAGCGTGGTCTTGCCTGCGTCTGGATGGGAAATAATGGCAAACGTGCGACGTCTCGCAACTTCTTGGTGGATACTCATGAGCTAAGACAACGATTCCTGTGAATAAAGAAAGCAGTGGGTGGTATGGGTATTACTAAAAGCATTGGAAGTTGGATAGCTTTCGCGGCAAATCGGCATTGCTTTAGGGCAGCGTGGATGAAAATGACAACCGGAGGGCGGTGCTGCGGGTGAAGGCAAATCACCTTGTAAGCGAATAATATGTTGTTCACGTTCTGGTTTGATTCTTGGCACAGATGACAGCAACGCTTGGGTATAAGGATGTTTCGGCGTTTCCATGATTTCATCGACCAAGCCGCGTTCAACAATCCGACCGAGATACATGACCGCGACTTCGTCCGCCAAGTATTCCACTACCGCGATATTATGTGTAATAAACAAAAATGCTATCCCTAAATGATCTTGTAATGATTTTAATAGATTTAATATTTGTGCCTGAACAGACACGTCTAACGCACTGGTCGGTTCATCGCAAACAAGTAATTCGGGATTCACTGCCAGAGCGCGGGCAATCGCAATGCGTTGCCGTTGACCACCGGAAAATTCGTGTGGGAAACGCCATTTTACCTCAACTGGCAAGCCAACACGCTGCAATAATGCATCTGTTTCTTGCTCAAGGTGCGTATCGGACTGATCATTGACTCGCAACGCATTCATTCCTTCTTGCAGAATTTCGCGAATACGCATGCGCGGATTCAATGAAGAATAAGGGTCTTGAAAAATGATTTGAAATTGTGCACGAATTTTATGCAATTGACTGCGATTCAGTTTTGTTAATTCTTGATTCTTGAAACGCACGCCTCCAGATGTCGGTGGAATCAATTGCAAAATACTTTTACCTATCGTGGTTTTGCCACAACCCGACTCCCCCACCAAAGCCAATGTTTTTCCGGCGCTAATTTGTAAAGAGACACCATCCACGGCACGTACATGCCCAACAGTACGTTTGAACAAACCTTTGCGAATCGGGAAGTGTACTTGCAGATCGGTTACTTGAAGTAACGGTGAGTCCGTTACGTTAGGTAGTATTTTCTGTTCTTTTTCGGCATTGTCAGAATGCGTCACGATGGCAGTTTCAGCGTTAGCCGTACGCTGAATACTGTCATCGTATAAATGACAACGCACTTGATGATTTTCTTTCACTAAATGCCATTGAGGAATCGTTTGATGACATAGCGACATGACTTTAGGACAGCGATTGGCAAAGCGGCAACCGGTAAAGGTTTGTGCCAATGAGGGAACCGTACCATGAATAACCGCAAGCGCCTGATTGCGCTTGTTCTTTTCGGGCAAGGAAGCAAACAATTGCTGCGAATAAGGATGACGGGGTTGGTTAAAGAAATCTTCACGCGCCGCGCTTTCTACGATTTCACCGGCGTACATCACCCCTACTTGTTGAGCCATTTCAGCGACTACACCGAGATCGTGCGTAATCAATAGAATCGCCATTTGTTTGCGGTGTTGTAGTTGGCGTAACAAATCCAATACTTGCGCCTGAATGGTAACATCCAAAGCAGTCGTAGGTTCGTCGGCAATTAGTAGTTCAGGTTCACCCGCTAACGCCATAGCAATCATGGCACGTTGTTTCATGCCGCCAGAAAACTGGAATGGATACTCGTGCATACGACGTTCCGCATCGGGAATACCAACTTGCTCGAGCAACTCGACAATACGGTTTTGTATCGCCTGATCCGATAATTGCAGATGCTGTTTCAACACCTCTGCAATTTGCTCCGCAATCGTCATAACCGGATTAAGACTGAGCATCGGTTCCTGAAAAATCATGCTAATACGTTTGCCACGAATGGTGCGCATAGCCAATTCCGGCAAACGTAATAAATCCGTTCCATTGATATCGACATGCCCCGAGACGATTTCCCCGGCATCGGGTAACAATCGCATGATTGATAAAGCAGTCATGGATTTGCCGCAACCCGATTCGCCGAGCAGCGCAAAAGTTTCACCGGGATTAATCTTTAAAGATAAACCGTCAACAGCGCGAATGGGCTCCGCACCTGTGTGTAGCACTGTTCTTAATTGATTAATCTCAACCAAAGCGTTCATAAGGAATTGGTTGATTTGGCCTGGTTGTCAATCTTGGAAGTTGCCAATAAATGATTTTTTTCAGAGCGATGCTTAACGTGACGTTGCTTTAATGTACGTGTGCGTGGATCCAATGCATGCTGTACCGCATCAGCGAATAGATTGGCACTGAGAACTAGCGCCAACATGAAAATGAATGCCGACAATAACGCCCACCACACCATAGGTTCACGTGCCATTTCCAGTCTTGCGGCATTGATCATGGTACCAAAACTAATCATCGATGGATCAACGCCCACACCGACATACGATAATACCGCTTCCGCCAAAACCAAGCTGCTAAAATCCATGACGGTGGCGATAAGCACCAAATGCATGACGTTTGGCAAGATATGCCGAGTAATGATGCGCCAATGCGAAACACCAAAAGCATGCGCGGCTTGAATATACTCCAACTCCCGCAATTTCATGGCTTCACCGCGCAACAAGCGACATAACCCCGTCCAACTGGTGATTCCTAGAATGATGCACAAAAACAGCAAACGTAAATCTGCACGTGCAGCCGTCGTATCAAAAATTTCCGGGTGCGTTTCGATATACACTTGCATCATCAAAACAGCAGCAGCAATCAGCAACACACTGGGAATCGAATTCAACGTGGTGTAAAGATATTGAATGACATCATCGATCCAACCGCGGAAATATCCCGCCATAATTCCCAGCAACAAAGCAAATGGCAACATGATTAGCGTTGTCAGCGTACCAATAACCAAGGCAACCCGGATACTTTTCAGCGATTGATACAACACATCCTGACCAACTTTATCGGTTCCCAGTACATGGTAGTACCCTATCAAAGCGGAAACACTCCCAACCAACAACGATAAAATCAGCAGTGTCATCAAAATTGCATACCATGGAATTTCAGTGGTACGTTGCCAGATCCTTGTAAAAGTTTGCTTGAAACTGAGCTGGTTACGATAGGATAGCGTAGTCGTCAAAGCAACCAAAAATATGCACCAAATCGCCAAACCATAAGCCGCTCCCCGTATTGCACGAGTCACGATGTCAGCCGTATGTTCTGTTTCAGGATTTTTTAGATGCGCTCCACCATAGAGTAAGCGCGCAAAAGAACGCGTTTGCTGTCCATCCGGTAGCTCAATCGTCTCCTTGGCGTACAAGTGTGTCGCCAGCGGTGCGGAATAGGTTTTCTCCACCTGCAACCGTAAAGGCGTCACCAAAACATCCAAGACACTCAACACATCCGCACTGTAATTTATTTCACCGTTTGAATGAGTTTGCTCTAACGCTGGACGAAAATGAACGGTATCGAGTAAACCAATCAACAAAAAAAACAATAAAACGGTCAACGACGCCATCCCGCTGGCGCTATGCCCAACACGTTCCCATGAAGCCAGCAAATGTGGGTGGCGACGCACATAACCTACACCGATCAAAACCATTGTTACGAACAGGTAGATCAGTGCGTCAGTCCAGAGGATTACTGGATCAAAAAACATGGTGAGTTTTTTACTTATATCAAGTCAATGTTGAATAATCTGTCACCATGATTATAAAGGAACATTAGTAAATTTGATTTCTGAAAATCAGATAAGTGTTTCTCCCTCATAATAAAAATTACGCGAGAAATTCAAATTGACCTCATAATCAAGGTTTGCACAGAATCAATTCCGGTGCTACTGGTTGCCATGATTCATTTCCCAATGCATCCACTACTTCTCTTGCGCGATATACGACTGCTCGGCGAGTAGGATCGGGATTATTCGGAAGATATAGCATATAATAATCCGAATTGAAATAACTAAAGTAGCCTTCCACAGTTTTTACAAGTTGACCATTGGTATCATCATAAACACTGCAGCGTTGTCCTACAGGTCGGTTTGGATCAATCTTGTTGTAATATCCCATTTTTCTATAACTCCTTCAAAAAACAAAATTAAGATTCACATCAGTATAAAAAATTTATTTATTTTTTGGGTTTTTATTTTCTCCTTAGTAGTTAAGCGTAGCATGTAAAAAAAAAGTTCTATCCGGAATAAATCTGGAGCCTATAGGTTCCGACTGGAAAAAATTGATATTTCTAAAATCGAATGCGCTATCGAGCAAATTTTTGGCTTCGAAGCTAATCAATCCCCGGCGATTGGGTAATCGATATCCAATATTGTAATCCAATAAAAAAAAGGTATCGTTACTTTGTTTTAGTATTAAGGGTTCTTGTTGAATTTTTCGATTGATGTTTTGATCCACGACGGTGAAAGTCAATTTGGATAACAATCCGGAAGGATGAAATAAGCTAATTTCGAAAGGAATGCGCAGGTTTTGTATGCGTGAAGGGGATGTAAAAGACGTAGCATTCTCGTTTCGTGAATACTGCTCAAATTGAAATTCACTTTTCACAGACCAATAATTGTGAGGAATCCAATAAAGATAAGCACGAAAAAGACTTTCCTCTTGCTTTTTCGTTCCTTCAATCTCACTATCTATCTTGGTCAAGATATCCTGTTTCTTGTCAGGAAAAGGAACTTTCAAACTTCGCTGTGAAATCTCTAATCCACCATGTAGATTTTTTAGCATTGCATAATCCATCCCAATTCCGGAACGTTGTGTTCGTGTACCATTTGGGTCATCGAAGAACTGATTGAAGCCGGCAATCTGCGTCGGTTCCAAGGTTTGTTGCGCGACAAGTTGATTTTTATTTGCTTCAAACCAGGCAAATCGCAATCGTAGATTATTGGTGATGTCCCATTGCAAGCCAAACTTTGGATTGACCTTGTCAGTATTTTGGGAATCCGGTCCAAACATATTTGTAAATACGTCATAACTCAGTCCCAGTGTAACATTGACGCTTTTAAAATAATTGAAGTTACCATAAGAATACACATTGTACCGATCGTTATTGCGACGCACTTCAGTATCGGAGTGGATTTTTTTATTCTTCAGATTAAACTGATACACTCCTCCTCCGCTAATAATATTAAAAAAATCATGACGGTACAAATGTTGAATTTCCGTTACGAAGCCGTCTGATTTTCCATTGTTCCCTATTTCCCCCACCAAATCTAGATTCTGCAATTCTTTTACAGTCCGATCAACATAGCTTGAGGATAGCAAAAAGTATTGATCCGTACTTAATGTGTAGCGAGCTCCTACTCTAACCATATCTTCGGACAAATTACGGCGGTAGCTTTTATCGAAGGGAATCGTATCCAGAGTTATGTCGCCGTATTCCGAATTTCGGCGCCGCACTTCCGCTTGCACATTCAGTTTAGGTGTTAAAGCATATTGAAAGAATCCATTGTACACATTGTGATTTTGATCATTATTAGGGCGAAAACCATTGGTTTCATAGTGAAACTGCCCCAAGCTCACTGACGCTCTATCACGCTGCATCGAAGCAACGACTTCATTGCCAAGTGTTCCGTTACTGCCGACAATGCCTGAAGTGACAATTTGTGGCTTGTTACGCTCCATCAATGGTGAAAATTCATTAAAACTAACTGCCGATGGGGTTGTTCCGGTAATAATATTCAAATCGGCCACCGCCATGTGGGGTTGTACTGGATTGACATTGATGGGTTGCAGTAATTGTGCTTGCAGTAACTCGCTGACACGGGCGATTTCATGTCTGGGCGTATTTGCATAAGTATCCGATAGAAAACGGTGTGCCGAGTGATTAGCGGGATCGTAACTCAATGATTTTGCTGTTTCCATGATGGCACGGCGCTCGAATCCCAAAGTCTCAAAAATGCGTGCAAGACTTGATCCACGAGCCGCTTCGTCACGATCAAGCAGAAATTTTGACCGGTATACCGCACGATTGCCATTCAATTCAATCGATTTTTGAATATCTTGCAAGGCTTCTATCGGGCGGTTCTGCGTTTGTTTCTGGATTGCATCATAAAGCCACGGTGTGGGGTCTTTCGGGTCGCGTTCTTTCGCCAAATCAAACTGCGTTCCAGCCAGCGGATAGCGTCTTTCTTCAAAATAAGCTTTTCCCAAATAACTGCGTATCAATGAATTAGCCGGATCAAGACTTGCGGCAATTTCAAGCTGGATGCGACCTGCTTCGAGCTGGCCTTCGCGAATCAAGGCTAATCCCAACCCGAGTCGCGGCATGGGGTCGGATGAATCCAATACAATCGATTGGTTAAAAGCTTCTTTGGCACCATCGATATCAATCTGCAATAAATGCGTAAAACCCAAGACACTTTGTGTTTGAGCGAGATTCGGTTGTAACCTGACCGCTTCCTGTGCCGAAGAAATTGCGCGGTCTGTTTCTCCCGTTGACATCTGTAGTTCTGCCAAGCGCGCCCAAATCAGCGCGTTGCGAGCGTTTAATTCTAAGGCTTTATGGACACTGGCGAGTGCCGCCTCAATTTCGAACTGCGCTTGTTGTGCATAAGAAAGCGCTAGATATGCGACTGGGGATTGCGCATTGAACTGTACCGCTTGATTCGCATAACTGCGAGCAGCTTCTTTGTCTCCTTGTACCACCGCAATGATGGCAAACAAGGCATGTGCATCACTGTTGTCAGGTTGTTTTTGAATAACTTGAGCTATGATTGATTGAGCGTCATCGGCTTGCCCAACTGCTAAAAGATCACTGGCTCGCTGAATAATTGGATCGGCATCTGAAGAATCAAATTGCCAATAACTTGTGACCGTTGGATAATGCAAAGCCCATCGCACCGCGTCAGTAGTATGAACATTAATACTTTTTTGTGGTGCTTGATAAGGTTGTGCCGTAGCAGCTTCGCGATCATTTAAAACGACATTGCCGTAATCGTTGCTCGCCGTAACCTTGCCTTCATATACAACTACTTGACCGTTTTCAGGGGCCGCCCTGACCAAAAATTCGGTGCCATGAACGCTTGCATTGATAAATGGTGTTTTGACGTCAAAGGGTTTTGGCGTACGGGTTATGATATGAATAGCTCCTTCGAGCAAATTCATCAGAAAGGATTTGTTTTTATCTTCCTCGAGCAGAAAAGTCATGCTACTGCGTTGATCCAAACGCAACATACTGTTATTAGCTAAGCGTAAACCAGCGCGACTATTCGTGCGAGAACGAATCATGTCTCCTAAACAAACCGCATCATTCATACCGATAGAAGTCCATATATTATTCTTATTGTTGACTGCACGGCGTATTTCAATCGTTCCTTCAATTGAAACGATACGTGCAAGTTCTATTTTGCAAGTTTGCGCTGCATACGATAAAACAGATTGCACTCCTAACATTAAAACAAACATATTGATGAATATAGCTAGCATTGCTTTTTTGCAAAGCAAATTGGCGAGATATATTCGATATGCTTTCAAGATGTTGTGTTTCAAAAAGGCGAAACGCCCTATGCCTCAAAGAGATAAATACTTTTTAATTAACTAACTGTTAATAACCGCTCTACTTTAAGGGGATTGTAATGGATACACAATTTCTGCAATGTGATTTTTATCACATTACTCGTAATACTAAGGAAACTAGAATTGAATTTATAATGTAGTAGCAAAGGAATCAGATACAAACTATTAGCTAAAGGTGCGAGGTATTCCCAAAAAGAAGCCAATCAGCAGGTCGGGATCGCTTCACAAATAAAAGAAACAACTGAATTTAAATAGCGAACAAATTAATGACACCATCTAAGCCGACATAGTTAATCGCATAAGTAGCCTGTTCTTTGACAATAGGCTTAGCGTGATAGGCAATGCTAACTCCTGATTCGGACATCATATCCAAATCGTTGGCGCCATCTCCGATGGTGATGACTTGTTCACGTTTGATACCTAATTGCTCTTGGACTTGTTTCAGTTTTTCGGCCTTTCCCTCTCTACCCAGGATTTTTCCGACAACTTTTCCAGTAAGCTTTTCATTTTCTACTTCAAGAACATTAGCCGCAGAAAAATCTAAATTGAGCTTGTCTTTAACGCGATCAGTAAAAAAAGTAAATCCACCGGAAATAACCATGGTTTTTAACCCATGTTTTTTAGCTTGTTGCAGCATTTTCTCTGCACCTGGACTCAATTTCACTCGTTCATCATAAACTTTCTGCAACATGTCTTGATGTACGCCTTGAAGCAGTGCGGTGCGGCGCGTCAAACTTTCTTCAAAACTGATTTCACCACGCATAGTTTGCAATGTTATTTCAGCAACTTGCGGTTTGATAGCATGCATATCCGCAATTTCATCGATTGATTCAATCGCGAGTAAAGTTGAATCCATGTCCATTGCAATCAACTTAAAATCCTGCAGTTTCCGTCCGGCATCTACAAAAGCGAAGTCAAGTTGCGCCTCTGTGCAATATTCAGAGATATCTTCGGTTTGAGTAACATGCGTAAGACGAAAAGCTTGCGCAGTAATTTTTTCAATTGCATCGGCACCAGTTATTTTGGCTAGGGTACGCAGGTCACTGTTAAGGACATTCAGGCCTTGAATGATTAAATTCATAGAATAAGGAAAAAATCAGAAAATTATTGATAGCGTGTTACTACAATGAAGGGTGCCATTCTACGATTCGATTGCGACCACTATTTTTAGCTGCGTAGAGCGCAATATCAGCAGCTTTTATCATGTCTAACGGCACTCGAAATAGATTTGTGCCTCCTTCATTGGAGACAACTCCAATTGAGGCGGTAACGTTAATAACAAATTCGTTGTCTACTTTGAGATTAATTTTTGCAATAGAATCTTTGAGCCGTTCAATTAGATTTCTTGACGCATCCAAAGTGGTGCCCGGTAGGATTAAAGCAAATTCTTCTCCACCAAAACGACTGAAAGTATCATCCTGGCGAATTTGTTCAAAAATAGTAAAGGCTACCGCTGTAAGAAGTGAATCGCCAGCTACGTGTCCATAAGTATCGTTAATTTGTTTGAAATAGTCCAAATCAATGATAGCAACAGTAAGCGGTAAATTGTATTGGGCGGACAAATTAAATTCACGCCGCAAGGTATCATCAAAATACAAACGATTATAGGCACCAGTCAAGCCATCTCTTTGGGATTTTTCTTCCAAATCCTTCACTTTTGCTAAATTATGAATCATCAGCAATTCTTTTGCCTCAGCCATCACAGTAGTTGCATCGATCGATCCGTAAATACTCAAATCAAACAGGTCTTCGATTGAACCTAAGCCTTTTTCCATGATGGCGACCACATCAATTAATTCTTCGCTGGTCATTCCTAACCAATCGTAAGCAGCCTCAACCAAGATATTAATCTTATTATTATCATGAGGACAAAGAAAATAATCTGCCAAATAACGTGACACAGCAACACAAGACTGTAAAGTGGGGCCATGATTTTTAGGACCAGGATGACTGTGGCTGGCAATACAGGATAATGCGATAAAATCAGGAATATTCCATTTTCGAAGCAATGCATAACCCATTTCGTCATGTCCAAAACCAAAAGTTTCCCGCTCGGTTTTCAACTGAGTATCATGATCCAGTGTTTCTAGTTGAATTTGTGCGTATTCTGCTGACATGGTAACCGCAAATGCGAGGATGCCAATTTCTTGAATGAGTCCAGCCAATAGTAGATCGTCTAAAAAACTGACTGCCAATTTTTCTCCTAGCGCACGACTAGCAAGCGCCGAGGTAATCGAGCGGCGCCAAAAAATATCATGATTAAAATTAGCAGGATACCCAGAACGCGATCCTTTCATCAATGAATTACTTAAAGAAAAAGAAAGCGCTATAACGATAACAGAATGTGTGCCAAGAATGCTTACCGCTTGGCGAACATTGGTTGCTACACGACGGGATTTATATAATGGCGCGTTAGCTGCTTTGAGAAGCTTTGCTGAAAGCACCGGATCCAAAGAAATATACTGGCAAGCAGTCCCGATATCAGCATCCGGATCGTTGGCTAATTCTATTATTTTTACCGCAACTGCAGGGAGAGTAGGTAGCGTTGTACAAAAATCAAGGCGTTTCTTTATTCTTTCATCCAGCACTTAATACACCTGCTTGTCGAATTATAAAAGCGTCAGTCATATGTTTGGCTTCTGATTATAGTATAACGGACGTTTAAGTGTTTAATTAAATATGTTTGATTACTAAGGAATATAATATCTCTCAGTATATAGTTATCATTATAT
>JAJHPK010000103.1 GCA_020890945.1 Nitrosomonas sp. | reverse complement strand
GTCATGTGTACGCGCCACAGTCCCATCCACACTTTGTCAAACTCCGGTTCCATCGAGTCCATTCCATGTGAATACGCAAATGTCCTTTGGTACCAAATCCAAAATATCGCTACCAGTAACATCGTGATCATGCCTATCTTGTAGTATTTAGAGTCATACCACAGAGACATGTCATACTCACCACTCTTGCTCGCACTCGTCGTGCCATAGGTTGTTGCCATATTGCTACCTCCTTACTGCTTTTCGTTAATCAAATTACTGCTCTCTCTTCTTTATTTCTTACTACCTAATTCTTCTCGAATTATTAGCTTCTATCTATTGCTCTTTTACTTAATTTTTTAGCAGCTAAACTAGATCTTTCGTTTACTAATCCAACCACACCCCCCAGGCTAGTCGACACACCCCCCTCTCGTCAAGAACTATTTGTCATAAAAGCCATCTAACAACAGTTTTTTTTAATGCAACTAAACCAATTTAAGGGATGTATTTTGGCAGTATACCTTTATTTTCCTGGTTGTTAAGCTGCATATTTTTGAATAAAATCGATCAGGTTTTCTGATGAAAAAGGTTTAGTCAGATAATCGTTGGATCCTGCTATCCGACCTTTCGCTTTATCAAATAATCCATCTTTACTGGATAACATAATGACTGGAATGGATTGATAAATAGGGTTTTTTTTAATCAACATGCACGCTTGGTACCCGTCTAAGCGAGGCATTACAATGTCTATAAAAATGATATCAGGCTGATTATCAACAATTTTATGCATCGCTTCGAAGCCATCCTCAGCCAAAATGACTTCACATCCCGAAGATTTGAGAAACATTTCCGCGCTTTTTCGAATTGTGCTGCTGTCATCAATAATCATTACCTTGATTCCTTTTAATGTTTTATTGATTTCCTCCACGCAAGACTCCTTTTAAATTGTAAAACAGATGCAATGGTTTTTTCTAAAATCCAAGTAACTATTTAGAACCGAAATGATTAAAAATCATTTTCTCCAAAAAGCTGGCGTTAATATTACCAGCAGTGTAAAAAACTCCAGCCTTCCCAATAACATCGCAAAACTGCAAATCGATATTTGAAAATCGGTTAAGGATGCATAATTACTCGCAGGGCCAATACTTCCAAGGCCAGGACCCAAATTGTTCAAGCATGCACCTGCCGCAGAAAATGCAGTAATAAAGTCCAATCCGCTGAAGGTAAGCACCAACACCATTGATGCGTAGCTAGCTGCATATACAAACAAAAATACCAATACCGATAAAATAACTCGATTAGATATTACGTTTCTACTTACTTTTGCAGGTGTCACAGCCTGCGGATGCATAATAGAAATTATCTCTCGATAAACCAGTTTAGACAAAATTCGCGCTCGGATCATTTTTATTCCCCCGCCTGTAGAACCTGACGAGGTTGCAATTCCTGATAAAAATATCATCCATAAGGGTAAAAAAATAGGCCACAATCCATAATCGGTGTTACTAAATCCCGTTGTTGTTGCAACAGAAACCACGTTAAATGTTGCATAACGCAATGCTGTTAACAGATCGGGATAAATATTTTCTGACCATAAATAAAAAGCAACGCCAACGCAACTCAGCAATACGATTGAGAGGTACGAAATAGCCTCCGAATCATGGCGATAAGGAGCAAAACTTTTACTACGCCACACTAAAAAATGCGCAGCAAAATTGATTCCGGCAAGCAACATAAAAACAACCGCAATTAACTCAATTAAAGGCGAATCCCAATAGCCAAAGCTGGCATCGTGCGAAGAGAATCCTCCCAACCCCAAGGTCGTAAATGCATGCATTATGGCATCGAACCAACTCATATCTGCCCATTTAAAGGCAAAAATACAAGCCAATGTTAAAGTCGTATAGATTGCCCACAATCCTTTAGCTGTTTCAGCAATACGCGGCGTCAACTTATTATCTTTCATTGGTCCAGGAATTTCAGCATTCAGCAACTGTCTACCACCCACGCCGAGTAATGGCAAAATAGCTACGGCCAATACAATCAATCCCATGCCACCCATCCACGTAATCAAACCGCGCCATAAATTGATGGACGATGGTAAAGTATCCAACCCTGTTAACGCAGTACCTCCAGTTGCCGTCAATCCAGAAACAGCTTCAAAATAAGCTTTGCTAACGCTTAAATCGGATATGGATAAAAGGAGCGGAATCATTGCAAATGCGGGCAACACCGACCAAACTGATACTACCAGTAAAAAGCCATCTTTGGTTTGCAGCTCACGTTTATAGCTTAGTGTACTCAGCCACAGCAATAATCCACTACCAATAGTAATTAATGTCGCTTGGCTAAATACTAATTGCGCCCCATCGTCGACCCAAGCTGACCAAACCAATGGAATCAACATCGTGAACCCAAACACCAAAATCATTTTGCCTAAAACATTGGCAACTCGGAAAAGGCGATTCATACTAAGTTGAGCTTATAAAAATCCCACATTGACTTGAAACAGCTTTTCTATTTCGCCGATCATCTTGCGATTGACTACAAACACAATGATATGATCCTCTGAATGAATCACGGTATCGTGGTGAGTAATAATGACTTGTGCATCTTTTATTAATTCATCTTCCACAGTATCAAAATCGGTTACCAAACGTTCCCGCCACGTACCTTCTAGTTTGGGTAATCCCCTCACGATAGCCCCAATTGTCGCGCCCTTAGGAAGTTTGATATCTTCGATTTTTCTACCTACTACTTTTGAAGACTTCTCATCCCCATGAGCTACCAGCTCCATAGCTTCTGCGGCACCTCGCCGTAAACTATGCACCGCTGCGACATCACCGTGACGAACAAAAGCCAGCAAGGAGCCAATCGTTACTTGTGCGGGAGAAATAGCAATATCAATTCCACCGCTCTGCACCAAATCCACATAGGCCTTCCGATTAATCAACGCGATAACTTTGTGAGCACCTAACCGTTTCGCAAGCAATGCAGACATGATGTTATTTTCATCGTCGTTTGTCAGTGCGCAAAACATATCCATTTCTTCGATATTTTCGCTTTCCAGCAAGGTTTCATCCGTAGCCTCACCGTGTAAAACCAGAGTGTTGTGGAGTTCTGCCGCTAAAGATTCACACGCTTTTAGATTACGTTCAATAACGCGAACCTGATAGTTATTTTCCAGTTGAGCTCCAAGTCGCTTGCCTATTTTTCCACCCCCAGCAATCATCACGTGCTTAACGGGTCTATCCATACTACGTAATTCACGCATAACCTGACGAATGTGATCTGTCGCGGCAATAAAAAACACTTCATCGTCAATTTGGATGACAGTATGGCCTTCGGGAATAATAGGACGATCTTTGCGGAAGATTGCAACCACACGTGTTTCAATGTTTGGAATATGTTTACGCAATTCTTGTAACTGCTGTCCAACAAGCGCACCGCCTTGTAGTGCACGCACAGCGACCATGCTCACTTTGCCCATGGCAAAATCTAAAACTTGCAACGCTTCTGGAAATTCGATTAATTTCTCGATGTATTCGGTCAGTATTTGTTCAGGAGAAATTGCATAATCAACGGAAAAATTTTCGTCTGAAAAAATCTCCGGATGCTTTAAATATTCAGTAGAACGAATACGAGCAATCTTTGTAGGCGTATTAAACAAGCTCGCGGCCAGTTTACACGCCACTAAATTTGTTTCATCTTGCTCTGTCACTGCCAAAATCATATCGGCATCATGAGCACCCGCATTGACCAAAACTGACGGATGCGAAGCATTACCGGTCACTGTTCGTAAATCAAGCCGGTCTTGTAAAACTGATAGCCGCTCTTGATTGGTATCAACCACGGTAATGTCATTGGCTTCATTCACCAAACTTTCAGCAACTGATGATCCAACTTGCCCTGCCCCCAGAATAATAATCTTCAATTTAAATCTTATCCCGTCTTGTTGTTTTTCTTGTCATTCACAACCTAACGATTGGCCCGTACCCAATCACGCCATTGAGTAAATAACTTTGCGTCCAAAGCCGCAATTACCGAACGCCGCCAAGGTGTGCCAGCCCAATAGTCATCATGATCAAATCCGGACATATTCCCCCCTGCTTCTGAGAGAATCAATGATCCAGCGGCATAGTCCCACGGTTTTTGTCCGCCGTGTAGATACAGGTCAAAATAACCTGCCGCGATATAACACCATTCCAATGTACTCGCACCATAATTACGTTGCGAAGCATAAGGTGGATAGGCAGCGACGGTCGCCGCCAATTTCCGGTCTAAGCGTTTCAAATCGACATTAGCCATAGCACTTTTTAAATCAGGAACATACGTATTTAATGGTAACCGCACGCCATTCAGAAAGGCTCCACTTCCTTTCTGAGCGTAAAACATCTCATGAGTCGCCGGATTATAAACTACGCCCAAAACGCTTTTTCCCTGTACTAGATAAGCGACAGAAATAGAAAAATAGGGCAAACCATTAAAAAAATTGGAAGTTCCATCAATAGGATCAACACTCCACAATCCGTCAGTTCCATTTATCCACTGTATTTCCTGCTCTTCACGCGACATTTCTTCCCCGAGCAAAGGAACAGCATCAATCTTGCGCAAGCCATCAAACAATACATTTTGCGCCGTTACATCAGCTTCGGTAAAAAAGCTACCATCCGATTTATATTGACGCTTCACTTTTAAATAGCGCGGCATAATGACTTCTTGCCCAACTTCTTTTACCAACGCAACTACTTTTTCTAGCACATTTACTCCACACGCCACTTGATTGAGCAACCAATGCTAGGAATCTGATCCTCCGGTCCGCGTCCAGTTTTGGCAACTTGAATCATCGCTTCAAATAAATCTCGGCGCACATCCGGTGCAGCGGCTTCTTTACGCGATGCATCCAAGCGCCCACGATACTGCAGTTCCAAGTTTTGATTAAAACCAAAAAAGTCTGGCGTGCACACAGCACCATAGCATTTTGCAATGGCTTGCGTTTCATCCCAAACATAAGGAAAAGGATAATTTAATTTTTTTGCAACCAACTGCATATTTTCGAATGAATCTTCAGGATAGTCGGCAGGGTCGTTCGACATGATCGCGATGGTGTTGATGCCATACGTTTTTAATTCATTCACATCGCGAATGATGCGATCCTGTACTGCTTTAACATACGGGCAATGATTGCAAATAAACATTACTAACAGTCCATTTTGCCCTTTACTTGAAACCAAGTTATACCGCTTCCCATCCACACCTAATAAATCAAAATCCACGGCTTTCCAACCAAATTCGCAGATTGGTGTTTCCAAACTAGCCATACTTTTCTCCCACTACGATTTGAATACCGAATGACGATGCACTTTACTTCTATAAAACTTCTTAAGTAGCGCTTAAAATCCAACGTGGTATATTAACATGACTGACTGTAGCGAAATTATCTTGTCATTCACTCGAATTTATCACTCTATGCAAGCACGTTTTTATCAACCGATTGACACCGCAATCGGGCAACTGATCGAACTTTCCGATGAAAACAAACACCATATCACACGCGTATTGAGATTAAGGAAAGGTGATTCAATAACATTGTTTAATGGCAAAAGTGGTGAATTTTCAGCGCGCATTGAATCGATTACCAATTCACAAGTCACTGCATTGATTGATTCATTTCATGATGAAGACTGCGAATCCCCTTTAACCATTGAACTTGCACAAGCGTTATGTGCAAATGAAAAGATGGATTGGATCATACAAAAAGCTGTCGAACTAGGTGTTAATCGTATTCAACCTATCGTTACTGAGCGTTGCGTCATACAACTTTCAAGCGAACGCGCGAACAAACGCTTGGAACATTGGAAGAAAATCATTATTTCAGCCTGCGAGCAAAGTGGTAGGAATTATTTACCAGATATTTTTCCTTTAGTATCTTTGCCCTCGTGGCTTAGTCAGAAAAAATCAGAAAACAATCCTCAAGAAATGCGCTTGATGCTATCCCCAACAGCCAACGAGCATCTAAAAAAAATTACTAGACCAGCTAATAACGACTCCATTACACTTATCATTGGTCCTGAAGGTGGTTTCTCACCAGCCGAAGAGCTATCCATCGCACACTGTGGATATACTGCCATTCGCCTAGGAAATCGCATATTACGCACAGAAACCGCGGGATTAGCAGCCATTGCCTCTTTGCAAACACTTTGGGGTGATTATTGATCGAATCTTACCTTAATAACTTTTATTCATTCTCTTGGATACCATAACCGCGCCTAATTTTGTTTCTTGGTTTCGTTCCGTTGCGCCCTACGTCAATACTTTTCGTGGAAAAGTATTTGTCATCGGGTTTAACGGCGAGATGATCACCGACACGAATTTTGTCCATTTCATCCATGATATTAATCTACTGGCTAGTCTTGGCGTACGGTTAGTTTTAGTGCATGGTGCACGCCCTCAAATTCAATTACGTCTCGATGAATCACAGCTAGAAACACAAACTGTGATGGATATTCGTGTCACCGATGCCGCCGCATTGCAATGCGTTAAAGAATCGGTTGGACGGATTCATCATGAAATTTCAGCACTGTTATCCATGGGATTACCAAACTCACCGATGGCTAACGCGGCAATACGCGTATCGAGTGGCAATTTCGTAGTGGCATGCCCATATGGCGTAATTGAAGGCGTCGATTTATTACACACCGGAAAAGTTCGAAAAATTAATACACAGGCCATTAACAGTAGTCTAGAACAAGGCGATGTGGTGCTCATTTCACCGCTTGGTTATTCGCCAACAGGAGAAATTTTCAATTTAACGATGGAAAATGTAGCCACTGAAGTCGCCATAGCATTGCACGCAGAAAAATTAGTATTTCTTTGGGATACGTTCACTCAAGAAAAAAATGAAACAAATAATTCGCCTCTGCTGCCTCGCGAATTGACGGTTAAACAGAGCAAATCTCTTTTAAACAAAAAATCTTCCACTATTGAGTTCTCCGATGAAGCGCGGCTTTTTATTCAGTGCGCTATTAAAGCGTGTGAATTATCGGTTGACCGCGTACACCTTATTAGTCGCCATATTGACGGTGCAATTTTGCAAGAGCTTTTTACTCATCAAGGTATAGGCACAATGATTTCCGAAGAAACCCTTCAATCTTTGCGCGATGCAAAAATTGAAGATGTCGGCGGAATTCTGCAATTAATTGAACCGCTTGAGAGCGAGGGGGTACTGGTGAGACGGGGACGTGAATTACTGGAAGTCGAAATCGACCGCTTTAGCGTTTTTGAACATGACGGCATGATTCTAGGATGCGCCGCATTGTATCCATTTCCCGAGGAAAACTCGGGGGAACTAGCCTGCTTGGCTGTTCATCCGAATCACCGCGATTTCGGGCACGGCAATCGATTGCTCAAATATATTGAAGAAAAAGCCATCTCCCTAGGGATACAAAAACTTTTTGTACTGACGACGCGAACCACGCATTGGTTTATTGAGCACGGATTTACCGAGGTTACTCTAGCCGAACTACCCAAATTAAAGCAAAATTTATATAACTATCAACGGCGTTCAAAAATGCTACAAAAACTGCTGTAATATCATTGCGATTTTAGTTTGGTTACTTTCAAATTTTCAACTGTATTAGGGCAAACAGTCTATGACACGAATGGTACGATGCATCAAACTAGGACGAGAAGCTGAAGGATTAAGCTATCAAACCTATCCCGGTGAATTAGGTAAACGAATCTTTGACAATGTATCTAAAGAAGCTTGGCAACAATGGCTTAAACATCAAACCATGCTGGTCAATGAAAATAGATTGAACCTGTCGGATGCAAAAGCACGAAAATATTTAGCCGAACAAATGGAAGCACATTTTTTTGGTACCGGAGCAGAACAACCCGCCGGTTATACACCGACTCAAACTGACCATTAAATACCGCCACTTTTGAATCATCATTTTAGTGAATTTACCTTCGCAATATCGCCAATTAATTGAAACTACTTTCTTAATTTATCCTTTACGTAATAGCAATTTCTTCAGTATTTATATCTTTCCGCCGTAAGTATCAATGAACAACAATATTCATAAAACAACTTAAAATTGATTGTATTTTTTGCAAAAATAAGTATAATCAAGAACCATTCTCATTAGCATTAGTAATTAGAATATTATTGAGTTTATTATCGATTCTTTAGAGTAATCTACTAAATATGTACGTTTGTATTTGTAAAGGCATAACTGAAAACAAATTGCGCGAAGCTATTCACCAAGGCGCTGATCGTATGCGAGATTTAAAAAACACCTTAGGTGTTACAGAGCAATGCGGCCGTTGCGCTTGTCATGCGAAACAAGTGCTTGATGAAACGTTGTCTAAAAAAACGCCAATGCTGCACAACATGCTCTCTCCCGAATCCTGCGCTGGTTGTGAACCATGTGCACAGACTTAATAAAGCAAGACTTGCACTTGAATTTGGGAAACGCCCATTCGCATTTTTCTTATTGGATTCAATACAATTATTAGGACTTAGCTTTCAGACTCTTCTCACACTTAGATTGCCTTATCTTTTTTGAAGTTAGCGCTTTCGCTTGATGTTCATGTTTAAAATTTGAATTTTGAGATATTGGTAGAAGTGAAAAACACGATCATCATGCCTATACTCAACTCTAAGAATGCTGTCAGATTTAATTATTTCTTGTGCTTTTTCGCTCTGGTCATTACTTTAATCTCGTATTCTTTATCCGCAGAAACAACAAAAAATTCATCGCCTACAGCATCTACCACTCGTACTTACCAAATTCTTCCAGGTTATTTAAACGATGCTTTAAATCAATTCTCTCAACAAGCCAATATCAAGCTCAACATTGATTCAGCCCTTTTAGAAGGTAAAGTAACGCACGGATTAGAAGGTCAATTTGAAATCAAAGCTGCTTTAGACCAGTTACTCGAAGGTTCTGGTTTACAAGCGATTCAAAGCGCGGACGACAGTAATCGCTATTTAATTCGAATCATTCAAAATTCTTCTCCTGAACCTGTCGTTACCACTTTGCCATCAATTGTTGTTAAAGCAAATAATAACAATCGCTACACAGCAACAAGCTCCAGCTCCGCGACAAAAACCAATACTTTGTTGCGTGACGTGCCACAAGCGATCTCTATCATTACTAATGAATTAATCAAAGATCAGTCAATTCGAAGTTTGAGCGATGCGGTTCGATATGTACCCGGAGTAGGCGTATCTCAAGGTGAAGGTAATCGTGATGCCTTAGTTTTTCGAGGTAATCGATCAACAGGAGATTTTTTTATCGATGGAATTCGCGATGACGCCGAATATTACCGCGATCTTTATAATACTGAACGTATTGATGTTCTGAAAGGTGCCAATGGCATGATTTTTGGCCGTGGCGGATCGGGTGGCGTAGTCAATCGCGTCAGCAAAGAAGCCAACTGGAATCCCAATAAAGAATTTTCATTTCAAGGCGGGTCATTCAATCAAAAACGCATAACAGCGGATGTCGGTTATGTCGTTAATGACATGCTGGCTTTACGTTTGAATGCCGTATACGAAGATGCTGGGAGTTTTCGTGATGGCGTAAACATGCAACGCTTAGGAATTTCACCAACCATTACGTTTAAGCCCACTCCTCGGACTAAAATTGTCGCCAATATGGAAAGATTCCACGATGATCGCACAGCAGACCGAGGCATCACCTCGATCATCGGACGCAGCGGAGAAGTGACGGGGCCCGTGAACGTTCAGCGATCACAATTTTTTGGTGACCCTAAGCGTAGTAACGCTAATATTAATGTTTTATCCTTCAATTCATTGATCGAACACAAGTTTGAATCGGGAGTAACGCTACAAAACAGAACCAATTACGCAATGTATGATAAGTTCTATCAAAACGTCTTTGCAAATGGCGGTTTTAATACATTGTCTGGTCTGGTTTCTTTAGGGGCCTACAGTAATACCACAACACGGGAAAACGTATTTAATCAAACCAATTTGCTTTATTCTCTCAACACAGGCCCAATTTCTCATACATTAATGGCCGGAGTTGAGGTTGGTCGGCAAGAAACACACAATCGGCGTGAGACCGGTTTATTTAATAATGATGTTTCCAGAACCAGTGTATTGGTACCTTTAAACAATCCTTTAACCCATTTACCGATCACCTTTACGAATAGAAATTCAGGCGGTGATGTTGATGCACTCAATCGCAGCGTAGTCAACGTAACATCGCTATATATTCAAGATCAAATTGAAATCATTCCTCAACTGCAAATCATCGCAGGGGTACGCTATGATTTGTTTGAAGTCGATTTTCAACAAAAAAATGGTCCAAAAGATCATTTAAAAACCAGAGATGATCTAATAGCCCCTAGATTTGGCGTCATTTTCAAACCTTTTGATCCCATCTCTTTTTATGCTAGCTATAGTCAAGCATATGTACCGAGAGCGGGCGATCAATTGACTTCGTTGAATGTTACGCTGGAAACATTGAAACCAGAAAAATTCACCACGTTAGAAACTGGCGTCAAATGGGATATTCGCCCTGATTTGTCTTTGACTGGAGCAGTTTTTCAATTGGACCGTACCAATGTAATTAACTCGATTATTGGCGGACAAACTTTTTTAACCAAGGGTCAACGTACCGAAGGTGTTGAAATCAGTCTAACCGGTCAACTCACGCCAAAACTCAGTGTCATGGGTGGATATGCTTATCAAACGGGTGAAATCACCAGTGATATTTTCGGTGTTGCTAAGAAAGGGGCTTCTGTTTCAGAACTTCCGCGCCATACGTTTTCAATGTGGAGTCGCTACGATTTGACCCCGCGTATTGGTGCAGCCTTTGGCGTCATTTACCGTGATGCAATGTTTACTTCTCTGACTAATCGAGTAAAACTACCTGATTTTGTACGCGTCGATGCCGCATTATTTGCGCAGCTTTCAAAAAGCTTTCGCGCTCAATTAAACATCGAAAATTTGCTCGATACCAAGTATTTTGCCTCAGCAAATAATGATTTTAATATCACCCCCGGCGCTCCCATTACCGTCAGAGCTTCGTTGATTGCCAATTTCCAGTAAATTCTGACGCAACAAAAACGCATCAAAAATCAGTATTTTGTTGCCTAGTTTTAAACTTCAGCCCCGTCTCGTATATAATATGCCTTTAACAAGTATTACTATTACCAAATCAAGTTTTTATTTGAGTGTCGAAACGATATTTGATAAACGCTCAATATTTCACCAAACTACTGTTAGTTCCTAATTATCCGACTGAAATTATAAAAACAATCCGATGAATGTTTTTTATGAAGAAGCTGGTACTTTTAAAGTAGGCGCTGTATTGCTTGACAATAATTCTTCGCTTCAAGTCGAAGCAATTCATGGCAAACGCTCCAAAATTAAGGCCGCGTCAGTACTATTTCAGTTTGAAACGCATTCTTTATTAGAATTTATGCAGGATGCACAAAAATTAGCAGATGAGCTGGATGCTAATTTTCTCTGGGAGTGCAGTGCGCAAGATACAGAATTCTCCAATACCAGTCTGGCGGCAGAATACTTTGGTCACGCACCAACGCCGATTGAAGCTGCAGCAATATTGTTATTGCTACAAAGCGCACCGATGTACTTTTATAAAAAGGGCCCAGGACGTTATAAAGCCGCGCCACCCGATGCGCTAAAAGCCGCGTTAGCCAGTCAAGAAAAAAAACAACGGCAAGCAGCGTTGCAAGCACAATATGCTGAACAATTAAAGCGTTTTTCTCTTCCTGAGGAATTTAATTCCCACATTAACAGTTTATTGTATAAGCCTGACAAAAATTCAGTTGAGTGGAAGGCGCTTGAATCGGTTTGTTCAGAAATGAAGCTCAGCATCGTTGAGCTCTTAGATAAATGTGGCGCAATTCCATCCACGCATGATTATCATTTTAACCAATTTATTTGGGAACATTTTCCCAATGGGATTGGATTTAAAGAACACTCGCTATCTAATCTATCTCAAAACTTCGCCGACTTACCTACTTCGGATATCGTAGCATTTAGCATTGATGATGCGACAACAACCGAAATTGACGATGCCTTTTCGGTGACGCAACTCCCATTTGGCAGCTTCCGCATCGGTATCCATATTGCCGCGCCAGCCTTAGGAATCCCAGTAGAATCAGAACTCGACAAAATCGCTGCGACACGGCTTTCTACAGTTTATCTGCCTGGTAATAAAGTCACGATGCTGCCGGATGACATCATCAATTACTTCACTCTTTCCGAAAATTCTTTAAACCCGGTAGTATCACTCTATCTTGACGTATCTGATGATTTTAGTATCGTGCGTTGTGAAAGTAAGATTGAAAGAATAAAAGTTGCTGCAAACTTGCGCAGCCATTTATTAGAAAAAAGTTTTAATGAAACGGCAATCAACAAAGGAAATGTTCATCATCCTTTCAGTACAGAGCTAGTTTTATTATGGAAATTTGCCTGCAAAATGGAAGCATTGCGTGGCAAAACCAGCGACAACAATGACAAGATCGATTATACCTTTGACATACAAAACGACCATATCACGATCAGCGAGCGCCGTAGGGGTTCACCTATCGATAAAGTGGTATCTGAGTTAATGATTTTTGTTAATACCGAATGGGGAAAACTGCTGAGCGATGCTGGCATTACCGGTATTTTTCGTAGTCAAAACAATAGCAAGGTAAAAATGAGCACATCACCCGCTCCTCACCAAGGCTTGGGTGTATCACAATATGCTTGGAGTAGCTCTCCAATGAGACGCTATGTCGATTTAATCAATCAAAGACAGATTATTTCTCTATTACGCGGAGAAACTCCTTTTTATAACAAAGAAAGTAATCTACTGAAGATTGCCATTACGGATTTTGATATCTATTATGGAATTTATAATGAATTTCAGCGCACCATGGAACGATATTGGTGCTTGCGTTGGCTGATACAAGAAAACATTGATACTATCCATGCGCAAGTGATTAAGGAAAATTTGGTAAAATTTGACCATCTTCCATTGATTACGCGGATAACTTCATTGCCTGAAATGACGCCCGGTGCCTATGTCAAACTTAAACTATCTAAAATTAATTTACTCGAGCGAACGTTGCATGCTGAATTCCTTCAAAAAATTAATACCTGAAGCTACTACTACACACGAAATATACGCTGACCTGCCCTTACAATAACCGATATCAAGGCACCAATTTAGACTACTAAACGCGATTGAATGAACTCTGCATTGCCCATTAGCTCAGTGTATTTTAATAAACATCGCATATCGGCGGCGATGGTAATTTCTTTGCTGTTACACATGCTTGTATTACTCGGGTTAACTTTTCAATTTCCAGCTTTAAAACCGAATAAAATTAGCACTTCGTTAGAAGTTGTATTGGTCAATAAACAAACTCCAACCAAACCTACCAAAACACAATTACTTGCACAAGATAACCTGGATGGAGGCGGCAATACGGATAAAAATCGGCAAGCCAAAACACCATTTCCTATTCTTCCAAAAAATAAGCCCATGAGTAAGGAAGCGGCCGCGCAACAAAAAGTAAAACAATTGGAAGAAGAAAGCAAAAAACTCATGGCGGCTGTGAATAAGAAGCCAGAAATCAAACACATTGAAACACCTCAAACCAAACCAAACGAGACACCGCAAACAGAGGATGATATTGATGCTGACGAATTGTTGTCGCGCAGCTTGGATATTGCACGACTCAAAGCACAAGTCGATCAAGATTATGATGAATACCAAAAACGCCCCAAACGCAAATTTGTCGGTGCCCGTACTAAGGAATATCGCTTTGCAAGATACGTTGAAGACTGGCGCATCAAGGTCGAGCGTATCGGCAATTTAAACTATCCGGAAGAAGCAAGAAAAGGAAAGCTATACGGAAATTTACAACTAACTGTCAGTATTCGTGCCGATGGTAGTTTGGAAGGTATTGAAATTAATCGTTCTTCCGGTAAAAAAATCCTTGATCAAGCTGCCATTAACATCGTCAAGTTATCAGGTCAAAATGGCTTTGCGCCTTTCCCTCCGAATATTAGCCAAGATACTGATATTTTGCACATTACTCGCACCTGGGTTTTTGCACCTTCCGATACTTTGATCAGTCGATAATCATGCTTGATCAATACGCCGTTATTGGCAATCCTATTTCACACAGCCAATCCCCGCACATCCACGCACTTTTTGCGCAACAAACTGGTCAATCCTTACAGTATTCGGCGCTACTTGCTCCGTTAGATAGTTTTCCCATTACAGTATTCGACTTTATTAACAAAGGTGGACGGGGAGCCAATGTCACGCTACCTTTCAAATTACAAGCCCATCAACTTGCGACTCGACTAACTGAACGCGCATCCTGCGCACAAGCCGTTAATACCCTCACTTTTGAAAACAATGAAATCATAGGCGATAATACCGATGGCATTGGCTTAGTCCATGATATCACCCGTAATTTAACCGTCAATTTAGCTTCAAAACGTATTTTATTGATTGGAGCAGGCGGAGCATCACGCGGCGTCATTTTGCCATTACTGCAACAAAAGCCTTTGTCGTTGACTATTACCAACAGAACTTTTGATAAAGCCGAAGCGTTGCAACAACAATTTCAATCCTATGGCAATATTCATGCTCGTTCGCTTGATCATTTTATCGATCAATCCTTCGATGTGGTGATCAATGCGACTTCAGCGAGCCTGCAAAATACTTTTCCGGACATACCTGTAAATATTTTTGCAGTCGATGCATTGGCTTATGACATGATGTACAGTAAAGAACCCACTGCTTTTTTAAAATTTGCCCAGCAATCCGGTGTTAATCACTTGTCAGACGGCATCGGCATGTTGGTTGAGCAAGCAGCGGAATCTTTTTATATTTGGCGAAATGTCAGACCAGAAACAAAACCTGTGATTGCACTGTTAAAATCACAATAAATGTAACTACTTGAGCAATCCGAACAGAATAAATACTCTTATAAACAAAAAGATATTCACGACACCATCAGTTTCCTGTAAAATTCACCGCTCAAATTCCTTTCAAAGATTTAATTGAATGGATTATTTGTACTCAAAATAGCAATCAAATCACAATTACAAGAAGTAACCGCATTTTTAGACTAATTGTTACAACCCAAGTCATTAACTAATCTCAAAAAGGAAATAATTTATGACAACAAACATTCCAGGTTATACCTATGGTAGCGCTGATCTGAAAAAATCTCCTGTATCAATGGATGATTTTGCGAAGTTAAAACAAGCATCTTTATTTAATGATGATGACGTTCGTTATCTCAAAATGTCTCACGATGTTTTGAAAGGTCAAGTCGAACAAATTCTAGATGTATGGTATGGTTTTGTAGGCTCAACGCCTTTCTTGCTGCACTACTTTACCAATGCTGCTGACGGTACACCTAATATGGATTATCTGGGTGGCGTCAGAAAACGTTTTGGACAATGGATTTTAGACACCGCAAAAGGTGAATACGACCAAAATTGGTTGAATTATCAATATGAAATCGGCCTACGTCATCATACTTCAAAGAAAAATAAAACCGATAATGTAAAATCAGTACCGATTATTCACGTACATTATATTTTTGCATTACTCATTCCCATTACCACTACTTTGCGCCCATTCCTCGAAAAAGGTGGCCACTCAAGAGACGATGTCGACCGTATGCAAGATGCCTGGAGAAAATCAGTGTTGATGCAAGTTATTTTATGGTCTCAACCCTATATTAAAGACGGTGAATTCTAGAATTAGAATTCTGTCTTGTGATGCTTTTCCGTTAATAACATCAATGGAAATGGCGTAACAAATATAAAAATATAAGTAAAAACCCATTCACCTAAATTAGGTGAATGGGTTTTTAATTTTGAGGTATTTTAGACTTACTGACCCTTTTTATATCTTACTCAAAAAACCCAGCAAAATATAAAATCCAACGTCTATCAAACAAATTTTTATTTTCTAAAAAATACTTTTCTGTTTAATAAATAAGTAGGTTATGAACAAGGGAAATAGACTGACTTAAGTCTAGAACACTCCCCAAACAATCCCACCGATAACGAGAAACACTACGGTTGTAATACCGATCAATCTCAGTACCTGTGCATCGGTTTCTCTTCTATTGATACCGCTTTCATTGCTAGTGTTATGATGCATCCTTCTCTCCTTATTTATATTTAGTAACTTTAAAAACCTAGTTTATAAACTAAAGCCATCAGTTCCAATTTATAAACTCTCCCCTACTCCATGATCATACTTTTGATCATGCACTTCTCACCCGTTCTTTACATCATGAGAGATGTAATCGCCTAAAAACTGAGTGAGTATGTTCAATTCACAATGATCTTATAACAAAATTCATTATATCAATCATTTTGACTTTTGAATTCTAGCGTACATTTATCAACAATGAAAGTGTTGTGATCATTCTGGATCATACTAACACACTGCAACATTCTGTTATAGCGTTAAAGACTTCGCATAGCCAGTCAATTCAAGATAACCTCGACCCACGGTTTTGTCGTCACGCATTAATGTTACAGCGCCTTCCCAATAGACTGCACCGGTAGATTGCTGTGAGTCTAGCTCTTGATCATCCATTAAAGGTATTAACTGCCACTCGATATTTCCCGTTCGAATACGCATCTCAACCGGATAAATTGCTTCTGTATGAGGCGATTTCCAAGTTCGAATCGGCGTAAATTCAATTTCATCCGGTTGAAAGAACTTCATATTACCAGAAGCATCGCGAAGCGCAGCATATGCCCATATCCGATCACCTTTCTTACCGCGAATTTGAAACATCATCAACGTTGAACCATCGTCTAAATTCAGACCTGTCCAATCCCAACCATCACCATCTGTGTCAAGATAGGCCGTAGACCACTCATGATCTAACCAGGCCACACCATTCACTTTGACCGACCGCTGTTTGCGAAAAACGGTGCCAGTGACATTTAAATGCGGTTCGCTATAATAATAACTCGCTTGTTCCGGCTTGGGACCTTTACGAGAAAATCCCTGATCCCCTTGCAACATCATTTTCTGCGTGGCTTGCAGTGAAAGTTGCAAACCCAAATCATCGGTGCGCATATCGACTTTGTAAATCCCATTGTCATCACGAACCAAAAACCAGTCATCCAATTTAACATTGGTGTTACCTTGCTTTGAATAAGCCAGATCAAACGCTTCTCGCGCAATTTTTTCACTCTGGATCAAGCGCCCCTGCGTAGGATCCGATAAAGCCAAATGCGCAATAATCAAATTTTTCGCCGCAAATTGACTAGGATTATCGATGTTCAACTCAGTTTGGTAACGAAAGAACGTCACCTGAAAACCAAGTTTCTTCTCATCCTCGGTATCAAGCCATCCGGTGATATACCACCACTCTATGCGAAAATCTGGGTGAGCACCGTAATCTTTCGGAAAAACAAGAGGTTTATTGGGCAATACTGGCAGTAGGCGTGACGATTGAACTGTACCCGTAACAATCATCACGCCCAACAACAACGATAACAAACCGCCTATTACTAATTGTTTTTTATTATTCTTGCACGGTTGCTTCATTACCAATCCTCCCGAACTGTTTGTATCACATGACCGGAAATTGCACGTCGACCTGCCAATAATGCAGTACCTGCTGCAGTTGCTATCATCAGCGTTGCCATGATTAATAACCAGCTCAAAGGAAAATGTATTTGCATCGTCCAGTGAAAAGATTGCGGATTCACAATAAAAATCAGGATCAAACTGATTCCCCAACCCAGTAAAAATCCAAACAAAATTCCTAGACCGGTCAGTAATCCACCTTCAGCCGCTAACATCATGAGAATTTCACGTTTCTTCATACCAATATGCCGCAACATACCAAACTCTTTCATGCGAGTAAGCATTTGGGCAGAAAAACTCGCTGCCACCCCAGATAACCCTATGATTACCGCAACCAATTCCAATAAATAGGTCACAGCAAAACTGCGATCAAAAATTTCCAAACTAATCGTTCGTAAATCGCTAGAACGTGAAATTTCCAATTCTGTTCCAAAAGGTAACTGCCTTAATGCTTCAATGGCTTGCTCCTGAGATACTGCCGATTGTAGCCACAAAGCGACGGTATTGACGCTGGTATCTCCGGTGATTCTTTGATAATCATCCAACTGCATTTGTACCGCTCCAAATTGACGACCGTAATCACGCCAAACCCCTACCACTTTAAAATCATGAGATTCATCGCCAATCGGCAAAACAACGTGTTTACCAACCTGGTAATCATACAAATCGACCATCGCCTCCGATACCCAAATCGGCATCGTATTTTCTGCTAACGAATCCAATGAAATAACTTCATGCCCGTCGCTATTGATCGGTAAAGTATTTCGTGGATCACTTCGATCGATCGGACGAGCAAATAACATTACTTCAGGGCGATTACTATCAAATAATACCTGTTGCGCACGAAAAAAATCAGCTTGCGAAAATACAGGTAAAGCAGCGATAGCTTGCTGCGTGGTTAAATCAAAACCTCCCTGATCACCCACCGCAGCAGTGCGAACATACAAATCGGCCGGTAGCACTCGCTCCAACCATTGATCAACTGAAACACGAAAACTGGTGACCATAATAGCCATCGCTACCATCAAGCTGAAGCTCGCGAGAATTCCTCCCAATGCAATCGAAGCCTGGTTAGGTGCATTCGTTAACCGTGCAAGCGATAAAAACTCAACAACGTTTATGCCAGAACGTTTTGTAACATTCGATATAAACGCAAAAAACCAAGTGGTCCAATAAGGCATCAAAGCAATACCACCGATCAACAACAAAGCGATCGCCAAATAACCAAAAACTGGCAAACCATTCAAAGCTGGCAATTGGGTCAATATTCCGGCAAGAAATAAACACGCCACCGCGAACCAAGGAATTGCTAATTTTTTCATAATCGCATTTTGGTTACCCGATTTCAATGCCAATGCCGGTTTAGCACGCGCAGCCTCCAATGCTGGCACAAGACTCCCTAACAAAGTCACAGTCAATCCCACCGCAAAAAATACCCATGCGGCGACTGCATCATAATAAATCTCAGGCTTAATTCCCGGGAAAAAACTACTCCCTAAGCTTCCGCCAAAGAATTCGATTACCGTGATAGCAATCACATAACCCAGCAACACACCTAGCAATGATCCCAGCACTCCCAGTACGATGCCTTCAATCACCACTTGCCACAACAACTGATGACGGGCAAAACCTAATACGCGCAATAAAGCAAATTGCGAACGGCGGCGACTCACTGACAGCGCTTGTGTGGAAAATACTAAAAAACTCCCGGTAAACAATGCTACCAACGCAAGCATATTGAGATTGACACGATAAGCACGCGACATATTAGCCACTCGCGTTTCCTGATTTTCCAACTCAACGATGGTATAGGATTCTCCAAGAAATTTGCTTAACTTGGATTTAAATACCTCGTGGTTAAGACCATCTTTTAATTTCAACTCGACCCGTGACAACTTACCCAAATGCTGCAGGCGCCATTGTGCTGCGCCAATATCCATCACGGCAATCCGTTGCCCACTTCTAGCACGCACTAAACCTCCGGCTACGCGCAGTGTTAACTGCTGCAATCCAGCTTGAAGCGGCAAATGATCACCTTCCTTCACAGCAAGCCACGTCATCGCCGCAGGGGATAAAAAAATCGTATCATCAGCCAACCGATCCATCACTTTGCCTTCCTCTGGCAGACCCAATAAATCAGGCGCGATTTGCGCGGCACGAAACATATCGATACCGATTACTTTCAATTTATAATCGTTACGATTGTGTTGCTTCCCCGGTATCGCAACATCGAGTTCCAATACCGGATTTGCGACCGCTACTCCTTCAAAGGCTGCTAGTTGCGGATAAATCGCTTCATCCATCAAGGTGGTTTTTGCGCGTACCAATAAATCGGATTGTCCTGACAAACTTTTGCTAGCGGCGGAAAACTCATTGAACGCGGCGCTATTGAGTAGATGTATTGAGAATCCCATTGCAACACCGATTGCGATTGCCAGCAATGTTACCAATGCCTGACCGATATGCTTGCGCCACTCGCCTATCAATAACCAGCGAAATAGCCTCATGGAATTCATAGCGTTGATCCGGCCATCATGTACTCATTGGATGCAAACCATCTTTACTTAAATTCAAAATACGGTCGGCCGTTGCCGCAGCCATATGTGAATGTGTAACAATGATAGCGCTAGCGCCGTTGGATTTGATTTCAGTGCGAATTAATTCCAAGATTTCTTGTGCGGTATCAGGATCAAGGTTTCCTGTAGGTTCATCGGCTAAAATCAGCTTTGGACGGTGAATTAAGGCACGTGCAATCGCCACACGCTGTAATTCGCCTCCTGATAGTTGATGTGGAAAATCGCGCCCTCTTCCCTGCAATCCAACCTGATCGAGCATTTCTTCCACGCGTTGCAATGACTGCCCATTCAACAACAAAGGTAAGGCGACGTTCTGATGCAAAGTCAAATGCGGCAAAATATGAAAAGCTTGAAAAATAAAACCAAATAGTTCTCGGCGCAATTGGGTTGCCGCATCGTCGCTCATCGATGAAATCGCCGTTCCATTTATCAGCACTTCACCACTATCAGGCGTATCTAACCCTGCTATCAGATTCAACAATGTCGACTTACCGACGCCTGATTCGCCCATGACAGCCACATACTCACCTGCTTTCAGAGTATACGTTAAATGATCTAACAACCTCTTTCCCGGCGCGTAGCCTTTACTGATATTGCGCAGTTCTAACATATTGGGCGACATAATTCTCTCTATCCCATTGAGTCATTCATTAAAAAATTCAGGGAGTACTTTTTAAATGCAGTCGCTGGCAACAAACTCGAGGCACCCAGGGATGCGACTATCAATCGACAAAAGTCATATTGAATAAGAAATGTAATTGTCAGAAAAATCTCGCAATAAAAGCATGCTCAACATTCTTACCCAATGGAATTTTGACTCGATGGCCGCTCCCCGGTGCAACTTGTACGGATTGCCCCTTCGAATTCAATATTTGCGCCAATTCGATAACTTCATTACCTTGCGGATGAATAATTTCTAAGCGATCACCAACCTGAAAGCGGTTTTTGACTAATATTTCTGCCATACCATTATCGCTATCAAATCCAGTGACATCTCCCACGTATTGACTGCGATTTGATTCAGAATGACCTTGTAAATAATTTTGCGTTTCTTGTGTGTTATGACGTTGATAAAACCCGCTGGTATAACCACGGTTGGCTAATCCTTCGAGTTCTCCCAATAAAGATAGATCAAATGGCTTCTCTGCAACCGCGTCATCAATTGCTTTACGATACACTTGCGCCGTACGCGCAACGTAATACAAGGATTTCGTTCGCCCTTCAATCTTCAGCGAGTCAACCCCGATTTTGACCAAGCGCTCCACATGTTCCACCGCTCTTAGATCTTTGGAATTCATAATGTAAGTACCATGTTCGTCTTCCATAATCGGCATTAACTGCCCAGGCCGTTCGCTTTCTTCAATCAAATACACTTTGTCAGCCAAAGGATGTCGAATAATCGAATCGCCACTTTTTCCAGACATTGCATGCTGATTAGATTCCTGCATCGCTTGACCGAAATTGAAGTCAATTTTTTCAATTTCTTGGATATCCCCGCTCGCATTTTCCTCAGCTGATTTCACTTTGTAGTCCCAGCGGCATGAATTGGTACAAGTACCTTGGTTTGGATCACGATGATTAAAATAACCCGAAAGTAAACAGCGTCCAGAATACGCAATACATAACGCACCATGGACAAAAACTTCCAATTCCATGTCTGAGCAATAATCGCGAATTTGCGCTACCTCATCCAAAGACAATTCCCGTGACAAAATAACACGCGTCAAGCCGATTTTTTGCCAGAATTTAACGCCCATATAATTGACGGTATTGGCTTGTACCGACAAGTGAATCGGCATATCCGGCCATTTTTCACGTACCATCATGATCAATCCAGGATCAGCCATGATCAACGCATCGGGTTTGAGATCCATGACCGGAGCCATATCTGCTAAATACGTTTTGATTTTGGCGTTATGCGGCATAATATTGCTAGCCACAAAAAACTTTTTACCGAGGGTATGCGCTTCGGTAATGCCGGTTTGTAACTGTTCCAGAGCAAATTCGTTGTTGCGGGCGCGTAACGAATAACGCGGTTGTCCAGCGTATACAGCATCAGCGCCAAACGCATAAGCGATCCGCATTTTTTCCAAAGATCCTGCGGGAAGTAACAATTCAGGTAGTTTCAACATAGGGTAAAATAGTGCTCGATTGTATTCATTGTTTATTTCGCTAACCTGAATTGTACATCATGCCAACCAGCCCTGCTTTTATCCATTTGCGCATGCACAGCGAGTACTCAATTTTGGATGGCACTATCCGCATCCCTGATGTCATTGCCAAAGCAAAAGCCGATCAAATGCCTGCATTGGCACTGACGGATTTGGCAAATGTATTCGCTTTGATAAAGTTTTATCAAACGGCCAATAAAAATGGCATCAAACCAATCCTCGGTTGTGATGTATGGATCACCAATGAAACAGACCGCAACAAACCTTTTCGTCTGTTGTTGCTGTGCCAGTCACGCGAAGGCTACCTGTTATTATCGCGGCTATTATCACGCGCTTACCGCGAAAACCAGTTTCATGGTCGCGCAGAAATCAAATTTTCTTGGCTATCTCCGGATGAATGGGGCACGCAAGGTTTAATCGCACTTTCCGGTGCGCGTTTAGGTGATATCGGCATCGCTTTAATGCATCAAAACATTGCCCAAGCAAAATTACTTGCACAACAATGCTCTACTCTTTTCCCCGATCGTTTTTATTTGGAAATTCAACGCGACGGGCATGAACAGGAAGCTGCTTTAGTACAAAACACCTTATTATTAGCCCAGCAAATTGATTTGCCAGTCGTTGCTACACAAGGCGTGCAGTTTCTGAATCCAGAAGATTTTCGTGCACACGAAGCACGTGTTTGCATCGCCGAAGGCTATGTTTTGGAAGACAAGCGCCGTCCAAAAAATTTCACCGGACAGCAATATTTTAAAACACAGGTTGAAATGGCGGAGTTATTTGCCGATATTCCCAGCGCGTTAATCAATACCATCGAAATTGCCAAACGCTGCAACTTAACGCTGGAATTAGGAATTAACCGTCTACCACTGTTTCCAACACCTGAAAACATCAGTTTAGAGCAATACCTGCGTGATCAAGCGAGTGCTGGATTACAACAACGATTGATTCAATTATTTCCACAAAGCGAATTACGTCAAAGTAAATTCCAACAGTATCAAGAACGACTGGAATTCGAAGTAAATACGATTATTCAAATGGGTTTTTCGGGTTATTTTTTGATCGTCGCAGATTTTATTAATTGGGCTAAACAAAACAATGTACCTGTTGGTCCGGGACGAGGATCCGGCGCAGGTTCATTAGTCGCTTATTCACTCGGCATTACCGACCTCGATCCATTGCGATACGATTTATTATTTGAGCGCTTTTTAAATCCGGAACGGGTATCCATGCCGGATTTCGACATCGACTTCTGTCAAGACCGACGCGAATTGGTGATTGAGTATGTAAAACAGCGCTATGGCATTGGTAAAGTTTCGCAAATTGCGACGTTTGGCACGATGGCCGCCAAAGCAGTCATTCGTGATATAGGCCGCGTGTTGGATTTACCGTATAACTTTGTCGATCAATTAGCCAAGCTGGTACCTTTTGAATTGGGCATGACTTTAGAAAAAGCACGGCAGATGGAACCGCAGCTTAATCAGCGTGCCGATGAGGAAGAAGATGTGCGTACATTGCTCGAGCTTGCGGAAAGTCTTGAAGGTGTAACGCGCAATGTAGGTATGCACGCTGGGGGCGTATTAATCGCGTCGAGCGACATTACCGATTTTTGTCCTATCTATTGTACTGAGTCTGCGGCATCTGTTGTCAGTCAGCTCGATAAAGACGACGTAGAAAAAATCGGTCTGGTTAAGTTCGATTTTCTAGGCTTGAAAACGTTAACCACGCTGGATCGTGCCGTCAGTTATATTCGCGAATCACAAAAACAATCCAAAGCGAAAGATACCAATGCCGGTCTTTTTTCGTTGCAAACCTTGCCTCTGGAAGACGATAAAACCTACGCCTTGATGCGTAAAGGCAATGCTGTCGGCATATTTCAGTTTGAATCGCAGGGCATGAAAGACATGTTGCAGCGCGCCAAACCCGATTGTTTCGAAGATATTATCGCTTTAGTAGCGTTGTATCGCCCCGGGCCAATGGATTTGATTCCTGAATTCATCGAACGCAAACATGGGAAAAAACGAATCGAGTATCTTGATCCACGCCTAGAGCCGATTCTTGGACCGACGTATGGCATTATGATTTATCAAGAGCAAGTGATGCAGATTGCGCAAGTGATCGGTGGATACAGTCTTGGTAGCGCCGATTTGCTGCGTCGCGCGATGGGTAAGAAGAAAGTTGAGGAGATGGCACAGCAACGAGACATTTTCGTAGCAGGTGCTGTGAACAATAATGTGGATAAAAATAAAGCTGCCGAGCTGTTCGGCTTAATGGAAAAATTCGCTGGCTATGGTTTCAACAAATCACATGCTGCCGCGTATGCGTTAATTGCTTTTCAGACAGCCTATCTCAAAGCGCACTATCCAGCGGAATTCATGGCGGCTTGTTTATCCGCTGACATGGACGACACCGATAAAGTGTATATTTTTGTGGAAGACAGCCTGGCCAATGGATTGACGATTCTGCCGCCCGATATTAATCAGTCAACGTATCGATTTGTTCCCGTGGATGAAAAAACTATCCGCTTTGGTTTGGGGGCAATCAAGGGCACGGGCGAATCAGCGATCAATATGATTGTCAACGAACGTAAAAGTAGCGGATTATTTGTTGATTTATTTGATTTTTGTAATCGTGTCGACCGTCGAATCGTCAATCGACGCACGATCGAATCATTGATTCGCGTCGGCGCATTTGATTCTATCGATTCCAATCGTGGCAGCTTGTTGGCATCCACCGGTTTAGCAATCGAAGCGGCCGAACAAAAAAACCAATCCTCCAACCAAACCAATTTATTTGGCGAAGTTCACGATCAACCGTTGATAAAAACACAAGTCACTCAGTCGCATACATGGTCAGAGCGAGAAAAACTTATTCAAGAAAAAATCGGCCTAGGTTATTATTTTAGTGGTCATCCGTATGACACTTATGCGGCAGAATTGAAGCGTTTTATTCGCACACGTTTAAATCATTTGACCCCACAGCGTGAACCTCAAATGATAGCGGGCATTATTCACTCGATCCGTATCCAAATGACGCGACGAGGCCGCATGGCTGTCATCAATTTAGATGATGGCAAAGCACGGATTGAAATAGTTGTTTTCAATGAATTGTTTGATACACACCGGTCCTGGTTAAAGGAAGATCAGTTGTTGATCGCGGAAGTAAAAATCAGCAATCGCAATTACAGCGGCGAAGAAAGTGATGACCTGCGTATTACCGCCGAGCAATTGTATGACCTTTCTCAAATCCGCACACGCTTCGCCAAACATCTGAAAATCCGCTGCGATGCGACATCCATCCAACCCATTGACGGTATTAAATCTTTACTCACAGTATATTCAAACAAAACACCCAACACCAAATCCTCCTCTCCTCATTCGGCCTGTCCTGTCACTTTGGTTTATCAGAATGAATCTGCCAGCAGCAATATTGAATTAGGAGAAACCTGGCAAGTTACTTTGCATGATGATTTGCTGCAAGCATTGCACGAGCGTTTCAAAATAGAAAACGTTGAGATTGTTTATCATTGATCATTCAAGATCATCAAATAAATCCATAGATTTTATGAAGCAGGATGTGATCGTAGTTGGTGCAGGTATCATCGGACTTGCAACCGCTGAACAACTTTTGTTGTTAGGTGCGAAAGTTACCTTAGTGGAGCGTAATAAAGTCGGTCGTGAATCTTCTTGGGCGGGGGGAGGCATTTTATCGCCATTGAATCCTTGGGAGTATCCGGACGATTTCACACGATTTATTAATTACAGCACCAGCATGTTTCCGCAGTGGATTGCAAGATTGCATCAGGCTTCAGGAATTGATCCGCAATATATACGTTCCGGCATGCGGGTTTTACCGCCTTTCGACAAGAATATTGTCGAAAATTGGTGCAAGCGGCACGAAGTTAGGTTGGAGTTTGAAGATATATTGCCGACAGATATTGCCGTGAATCGTCAAGATCATTTGGGAGTTTCAAACAACGACAATCAATCCGCAATCCTGCCGGAGATTGCTCAAGTTCGTAATCCAAAATTGCTGAAAGCATTACATGAAAGGATTTTGCAGTTAGGTGGACGAGTCATAGAAAATTGTTCTGTGAATCGGCTCAAAACACTTAACCACAAAATTTGCGCGCTAGACACTTCACAAGGTGAGATGGTTTCGGACCATTATGTGTTGTGTGCGGGCGCATGGAGTCAACAATTATTGGATCAACATGCCTCTAACATTCACATTAAGCCCATCAAAGGACAAATGCTTTTATTCAAATTTGATCAGCCTCCCATTGATAGGATTTTAGTCAAAAAAGATATTTATCTGATTCCACGCCAAGATGGTTATCTGCTGGTTGGGAGCACGCTCGAAGACGTTGGATTTGATAAGAAAATTACCACTTCAGCACGAGAGTATTTGCTGGCAAAAGCTCAAGAAATTCTTCCGGCCCTCAATGCGATGTCCGTCATAAAACAGTGGGCAGGCTTGCGTCCCGCTTCAACCAGCCCTTTACCTTTTATTGGCAGACATCCAATCTTAGGGAATCTTTTGATTTGCACCGGGCATTTTCGTTACGGCATTACCCTCGCACCTGCCAGTGCTGAAATTCTAGTAAATGAAATGACAGGTCATGCACAGAATTTTGACGTCAGTCTGCTTCAGCCCAAGTAGTATTTTGGGCTTAAAAAGGTAATTTGAATCCCGGTGGCAACCCTAAGCCGCTAGTCAGTTCTGCCATTTTGGTTTGAGTCGTTGATTCCACTCGGCGCACGGCGTCATTGAAAGCCGCCACCACCAAATCCTCGAGCATTTCTTTGTCCTCGCCAATCAGGCTTTTATCGATGTCTATCTTTTTTACGTCATAACGACATGTCATGATTACCTTTACCATGCCCGCACCGGATTGCCCTTCTATCTCGATTGCAGCGAGTTTTTCTTGCATCTGTTTCATATTTTCCTGAACCATTTGCGCCTGTTTCATCATATTACCAATATTGCCACGCATTATGAATCTCCTTTATTTTCAATAGGTTTAATAGAAGAAATGATTAATTTTGCATCGAAGTTTTCAATCAATTGTTGCACGACAGGATCTTTTTCAATATTAGTAATTGATCGCGCTTGTTTTTCTTTTGCTTCAATCTGCTGTGCAGTTAACGGTGTTATCCCTGTTAACGTGCCGATGCAAAAATTAAGTGTTATGGGTTTGTTAAAAAAATGATTGAGTGCGGCTTGAAGTTTATCCTGATATTTCTTTTCGAGGAGATGCTTGTGTATTTCCGGCACATAAATTTCTATTTTCTCCGGCAAGGAAAATTTTGCTTCACTATGTTGCACAAGCATTTTAGACATCCCCGATAAGTTCAGTCGCGATACTAGATTCGCCCAATCCCAATCAACGAATGCGGGATCACTATTAGCAGCACTCTCATGTTCAAGTTTTTTTTCTATGTGTTTTGGAGAGGAATTATGAATCGGTACTTCCGATTTGCGCGCTCCATTTTTAACGGTTGTCGATACTGGATGATTTTTTTCCTGTACAAAATCATCCGAGGTAAAAGCAAGCATACGCATCATTGTCATCGTAAATCCCGCATATTCATCCGGCGCGAGGCTTAAATCGCTGCGTCCGTGCAATGCGATTTGATAGAACAATTGAATATCCTCGGCTGAGAAGCTTTTTGCCAATGAAGCGATTACCTTATGTTCCACGTCATCTGGATTGAGAACATCGGGAATAGTTTGCATCAATGCAATACGATGTAACAAGGACGCAAGATCTTGCAATACAAAATCAAACGATAGGCATCGCGCTTCAATTTCATCCGCAATCGATAAAATCTTCACGCCATCGTTTTGCGCCAAAGCATTCAATAAATCAATCAGATAATCTTGATGTGTAATACCCAGCATGTCCCTTACATTTTCTTCTGCAATATTACCTTCGCTATAGGCTATCGCTTGGTCTAATAAACTGAGGCCATCACGCATACTGCCTTGCGCGGCGCGAGCTATCAGTTGCAGAGCCGGATAGGCGTATGGGATATTTTCTTGCGTAAGAATGTATTTCAGATGTTCGGCAATTTGCTGCTGTGGAATTTGCTTTAAATTAAATTGTAAGCAACGTGATAAAACGGTAATGGGTATTTTCTGCGGATCCGTCGTTGCCAGTACAAACTTAACATGTGCTGGCGGTTCTTCCAAAGTCTTTAACATGGCATTGAAAGCGGATTTGGACAGCATATGCACTTCATCAATCAGATAGATTTTGAAACGACCGCTGGTAGGGGCATATACTGCGCTTTCGAGCAGTTCCCGCATGTTGTCCACTTGCGTATTTGATGCGGCGTCTAGTTCTACCAAATCGATAAAATTACCGTTATCAATTTGCGTACAAATCGTACAAATCCCGCAAGGTGTTGCCGTTATGCCCGTTTCACAATTAAGCGATTTGGCAAGAATCCGCGCGATCGTTGTTTTACCTACGCCACGAGTACCTGTGAGTAAATAAGCATGATGCAATCGATTTTGTTGCAAAGCATTGGATAAAGCTTTTACTATGTGCTCTTGACCCGTGAGCTGCGAGAAATCTTTGGGGCGCCACTTCCGCGCCAGTGCTTGAATATGAGACACGTTCAAATGAGTGCAATTAAACGGTATAGGTATATCGAATCAATATCTATCAATGAAGTGTAAGCCTAATAGCCTATCGCATTAACAATTGGGTGGCGAGCCAGACCCCCGGCACTCGCAATAAATAGCTGTGGCTGCTTCCTTCCGGACCTGACCAGGTTCACTACCTTGCAATGCGGGGAGGCCCGCCATTGAAATATAAATATAATCAGACTATAAAAGAGATGGAAGTATAACAGGTACGAGATCATTACGACAATTGAATATCAGCATTGTAATTTGAAAAAGAAATTAAGAGGTGTATTGATGATACGGATAAATCACTGATGAGCGGAACGACCAATCGATTATTGATTAGAGCCAGTGATGCGACATCGTGGGTCATGTGCATCCGACGTGCCTGGTTTGATAAGCATCAACCTATCACTGAAGTAAAACCCGATGCATTTATGCAATTTCTTTTTGAAGCGGGATTGGCGCATGAAGCATCGGTTCTCAAAAGATTGTCGGAACAGTATCTGGTCTGCCGAGCAAATTCGGCAGAACATACCTTAGAACTGATGGAACAAGGCGCACAGGTTATTTACCAAGGCCGACTTGTGGATTCAGAGATGAATCTCATAGGCTATCCCGATTTTTTGATTAGAAATGAAAATGGTTTATATCAAGCTGCCGATGTGAAACTTTCGCTCAGTGAAAATAAGAAAACAACTCAAATACAACTGGGAGTTTATCGACGTTTGCTAAAAAACGATTTGCCCGCAATTGTTTATCTAGGGGATAACCGTATTGCGCAGTTAACGGGTGATGATGTGGACGTTTCAGTCGATCAATTTTTGGCAAGCATGAAGCAACTTATCACAGACGCCCAACCGCCAACGGTTCGATATAGTTATAGCCGCTGTGAAACATGCCCCTATATCAATCGCTGTCTACCAGAATTTGTACGCAAAGAAGAAACATCTTTGTTGTATGGTGTCGATGGAAACATGGCGGATCAACTAGCGCAAATCGATATTTCCACGATATCCCAATTAGCAAAAAGTGATGCGGCTTTCATTCCCGATTTACCTCATTTAAGAAATGAACGTAAGAAAACGAGAGCTATTGTGCAAGCACAATCGTATTTGACAGGAAAAATATTTCAGCTTGAACCAATCGCTTTGCCTGAAGGAATATGGATTCATTTTGATATCGAAGATGATCCGATGACAAATAGCCGCGTTCGTCATGTTTATCTGTGGGGTTTTCTTGTACCTTCTTATACTAAAACTTCATTTGAATATGTGTGGAGCGACAATGAAAGCAATGATTACCAAGGTTGGATCAGTTTCTTGCAGAAAATCGAAGATTACCGCCATCGCTACACTTCGATCGTGATCGCTCATTATTCCAATCATGAAAAAGCGACCATCAAAAAATATGCGCAGCGCTATGCGATGGGAAACGATAAAACCGTAGCGTGGTTATTGGGCGATGAAAGCCCCTTATATGATTTGCAAAAACCGATTCTCAATAGCCTGATTTTGCCTATACAAAGATATGGTCTAAAAGATATTTGCAAGAATCCTAATTTGGTCAATTTTCAGTGGGAAAATGATGAATCGGGGTCGCAATGGTCGGTCGTACAATTTAAGAAGTTTCAATCAGAAAGTGATTTAACGATTAAAAACTTTATTAAAGAAACAATTTTGAGTTACAACCGGGATGACGTTACGGCAACCAGAAAACTTGAAATGTGGCTGAGAGAATTAAGCCAGCGAAATGATTTTATTGATTAGCGGAAATGATAAAAAAAACGGCCTCAGATAACTGAAAGAGGCCGTTTGATAAATTATTCAATCAATTATTCCTTACCGGCAGGAGCACCCAATCTTTCTCCTTTTTCGTCTGTATAAAGGCTTGGTGGTTTAGAACCAGGTTTAGGTTCGCCACAAGCGGTTAGAAAGAGCGCTGCTAAAATCATCGCAAATATTGAATACTTCATTCAAAATCTCCTTTTATAAAAAAAAGCCACTACGAATTTATTTATTTAATATTTTTTACTGCCTTTTCACTATAGGAAATACCATCCGACACTATTAAATTTGTTTGAGCTTTTTTTATTTACTTCGAGCCATTTCAAAATAACAGTTGAGAACCTATAGCTTTACTAAGAAATCGAAACTACTGATTTCCCTTTTAAGGATAGCACTAAAAAATCTTACATGGAATTAAAAAATATTTAACTACAAAAAATAATAGGCTGGAATTTATCTTTAACGATAAAACACTGGGTAAATATGTGACTTTTAAAATATTTATTGAAGG
>JAJHPK010000033.1 GCA_020890945.1 Nitrosomonas sp. | reverse complement strand
CCTGGGATTTGATAAAACAAGGGCAGAACACCAGCACAAACGCGCAAAAAAGCGCCAATGATGCGTCATTACGGGGCTTGGAAATACATCAAGATGGGGCGCCCCTCGATGCCGCGCATTTGCAATTACTGCAATCACGCGCAGAAACAGCAGGAGGGCAGCTGGAGGCGATTCAGTACGCCAATCAACTGGCTGCTTACCAGTCAAACCAGCTTTTACAATTGCGAACCATGATGATTGCACAATTTAACGCAGAGAATGCCAGAAATCAGGCGCTTGTAGATAAAGAAGCGATAAATCAAGCTGCACATCAGGCCGCAACCAAACGGCTTAGTCCGGTTAACTTTCCAGCGGCAAAAATCTGGAATGTGAGAGACGCATTTTAATTTAACTTAAAACCAAAGGACACAATTATGAAAACCAATCAAACAATCATTATTGCGATGACTGCGGCATTATTTTTAACCTTGGCTGGTTGCGGTGATCACGTGGATGGAGACGGAAAAATTGTACTAAAGGAACCTAAGCCAGAGCTTGGTAAATATGATTCTGGGATACGCTGGACTGTCAAAGGACCAGTTGATGCATCAGGTAATCCTGTCGTACTTGAAAAAGTAGAGTAGTAATTCAAAATCTAATTATTAAAGGACCAAGCCTGTGAAAAAATCAACTCTATGTCTTTTTTTTAGTGCCTTGACTTTGATGTTGCTCTCATCTGCCGCATTTGCTGAGTTGGCTTATATTGATCCAGTAACGAACCAAGGTGTTCTCGATCAGGTGTCCCAAAAGTTTTTTAATAAAGCCAAAAGCTGGCATACCGCCCTGGAGAGCGCGGCAATACGACTATTCTGGACACTGGTGCTAATTTCCATGGTGTGGACTTTTGGCATGATGGCATTACGCAAAGCGGACATTGGTGATTTTTTTGCTGAATTCACCCGTTTCATCATATTCACAGGTTTCTTCTTTTGGCTTTTGACCAATGCCGTATCAGGACAAAACATAGCCGGATCAATTATCGAATCCATGCAGATGTTGGGTAATCAGGCTTCGGGGCAGACTGGAACGGGTCACGGTAACATTATAGATGTAGGTTTCCAAATATTTAGGCTAGGCTACAACAATTTAAACATTCTAAGTCCAATAGACAGCACTCTAGCTATCATCCTTTCACTTATTATTTTAGTCCTTCTAGCGGTCGTCGCAGTCAACATGTTGTTGCTGCTGATTTCCTCATGGGTGCTCTTGTATGCAGGGATTTTCCTTTTAGGTTTTGGTGGGGCGCGCTGGACAACTGATTTTGCCATCAACTACTTTAAGACGGTGCTTGGCATTGGTATTCAGTTATTGGTCATGACGTTGATTGTTGGAATTGGTAGCGATTTTCTAACCAATTATTATGGAAAAATGAGTAAAACTATCATGAACTTTGAAGAATTGGGAGTCATGTTAATTTTTGCTGTTGCCTTTTATTTCCTGGTTTCAAAGCTACCACCCATGCTGGCCGGAATTATTACGGGGAGCAGTATTAATGCAGGAGGGGTCGGAAACTATAGCGGTGGTCAGGTAGTGGGTGCTGCTGCAGCCACGATGGCTGTTGCCAGTATGGGCGCGACTTATTTAGCGGAAGGCGCGCGTCAAATGGCTGCTGCTTCATCAACTGCTGCCGATGCGGCAAAGTCTATCAATACATCCGGCGGAACACCAT
>JAJHPK010000045.1 GCA_020890945.1 Nitrosomonas sp. | reverse complement strand
TCCATTTTTTGCTCAACCAAACAATTCAGTGCTGCTGCAGCTCCAGCAACGAGAGCTATTCCAATCGTTCCAAAAAACAGCGTATCCAATGGTACTGCGCCTGGTACTGCCAAAAACATACCAATGATTGCAGTGAAAACTATCAGCGATACAACACGCGGTTTCGTTAATCGATAAAATTGATTGATACGTGTTGCTGTGTCTTGCCAAGTAATGCTTGTTGCCATTTTATTGACCTCCTTCATTCGTCTTAACTAAAAAATTACTTCGTTTTAGCTAACTTAATTTTTAATCGAATGTTCTACTTATTTTAATGTTCTAGTTGCGAGACATGCAGCAAACGCTTAATGTCGTGCCCCATTTTTGTCCCATCTACATTTTCTGGAAAACGCATCATCAAATTACCAATTGGATCAATTAGATAAATGTGTTTTGTCTGTTCTTCCTTAGTTTCTATGAAGTCAAGAATCTCGCTATCTGCATTGACGAAATAAGTTCCTTCATATTCCTTCATTAATTCAGCACTCGGCTTTACTGAGTTATTAATCAACCAAAGCCTTTCGATACGATGTTTTTCTTTACCCTGTACGGTACGAACTTGTCTCATGTAATAAAGCTTATTTTTACAAGCCTCATTGCAATCACCAGAATCTACTGTTACCAATACCCATTTTCCGTGCAAATCTTTCATGCGAAGTATCGTGTTATCCTCAATATTTGTCCCTTTGCCGGAAACCTTCACGATCGGTATTAAATCGCCATAATTTTTACTTTGTGGCCTGTAATCCATGAAATATAGTGCATAAGAAATTATTACCGGTGTGCACATAACCACGAGCAGTAATAAAAACTTACGACGATTCGATTTCGCTTTTTCTGTTACTTCGTTTGACATTTAAGACTATAAATACAATTAATGAAGCAATTGCTAATGAAAACCACTGTATCGCATACCCGATATTTTTACTTGCCCCGGAATCCGGCTTATCCCAATCCCTTAATAAACCATCATGCGTATTATTTTTTTGTAGTACTAAGATCGGCTGCATTGCCAATTCAGTTTCAACCATGTAGCGCTGCAAATCAAATTTGTCCCATACCTGACCATTCACAAACTCATCTGACAGTGTCAGCGCTCTAATTTCTGGAGAAATCACTATTCCGGTTAAAGTCATCTCACCATCAATAGCTTTAATTTCTGGCAAAATCGCTCTATTCAGACCTACGTCTACCCAACCTCGATTGACAGGTACAGACAACGAGCTATTTGCAATTTTAAAAGGCGTAATAACATGATAGCCGGCACGCCCTTGATACGTTTTATTATCTAAAAAGATTGTTTTATTATTCAAAAACTCACCACGTACCTCGATATCTCGGTACTTAAAATCTTCGAGTTTAATTAAAACTGGAGGTAAATTTATAGGTGGTTGTTTTGCATACAACTGCATTTGTTCGTGCTTTATATTTTTTTCATCAGCACGACTCATTTGCCATCGACCTAATGAGCTAAAAACAGCGACAAAAAACATCATTAAAACAATCGTCCAAATCTTGGGTTTAAAGCGATATCCTAATATATTCATTTTTCATCCATTTGGGGATCGCAAAAACCATTTTTGAAACAACTACTCACATAAATATCAATTCAGATAAAACCATTTCGGTAGAAATTCTATGTGTTCTAACATTCCAGTTCTCACTTAATTCTGAGATTTACAATTTTATTTTGTAAAAACGAAATTAATTAATGTGAGAACTGGAGATACTCAAAAAACTTTTACATCAAATATACAAATACGAATAAACCTAACCATACAACGTCAACAAAGTGCCAATACCAGGCAACGCCTTCAAATCCGAAATGATGTTCTGGCGTAAAATGACCAGCAGCACTACGGAAGTAAATCACCAGTAGCATGATAGTTCCTATGGTCACATGAAATCCATGAAAACCAGTCAACATGAAAAAGGTTGATCCATAAGCACCTGTAGTTAACTTCAAATTCAAATCGTTATATGCATGGACATACTCATACGCTTGGCAAGCGATAAACAATGCGCCAAGTAAAACAGTCGCCAACAACCAATTTTTGAGACCAGCACGATCATTTTTCTTCAACGCCCAATGCGCAAAAGTAACGGTTACGCCAGAAGTCAATAGTAATAATGTATTGAATGCTGGAAGTCCCCATGCTCCCATTGAGGTAAATTCATCATGTTTACCCGGTCCTGCTGTCGGCCAAGTTCCATTATAAGAAGACCAAAATGCATTACCTAATACCGTGCTTTCTTCCGATAACCATGGTATTGAGAAATTGCGCATATAAAACAAAGCTCCAAAAAATGCGCAAAAAAACATAACTTCGGTAAAAATGAACCAGCTCATTCCCCAACGGAATGATTTATCGACTTGCTCACCATATTTGCCGCCTTCACTTTCTCGAGCGACCGTTCCAAACCAGCCAAATAACATGTAAATCAAAATTGCAAAACCAAAGGCTAATAATCCATAACCAAGCTCTATCTTATTCATGGTCAGAGCAGCGCCTGATCCCATAAACAATATCGCTGTCGATCCAATAATTGGATACATTGATGGAGCTGGAACGTAATAACCCCCATGTCCAGATTCGTGACTCATTCTTTATCTCCTCCTACTTATGATTATTCAATTTCTAACTAACAACCAATCTTACAACTACCATTACGCCCAAAACGAATAGTGCAGCTCCAATAATTCCACCAATGATAACTTGTACAGGTGTTAATAATTCAGCATCAGATTCCAGATCACTTTTCTTCCGTATACCCATAAAAGAAAACATGACCGCTTTAGCAATTCTCCAAAAATCTACTGATTGCTGCTTTTGATCTGATTCTTTTTTATCTGTCATTTTTCACAGCACTCGAACTACCTGGTAATTCAAAAAACGTATAAGAAATGGTTACTGTATGAATGTCGACAGGCAAATCCGGCTCTATAACAAATTGAACTGGCATCTGCCTTGTTTCATTCGGTTTCAGCACTTGTTTTGTAAAACAAAAACACTCAAATTTTTTCAAGTATTTCTCTAGATTTCGTGGACTATAGCTTGGTATTGCTTGCCCACTTATCTCACGATCGGAATTATTGGTAATTTCGTACATCACATCAACAGGTTTACCCGGATGAATTTTCGCATTAGATTGCAACGGTCTGAATTGCCAAGGCAAACCTCTAGTATTGGCATCAAACTCTACTGTAACCCAACGCGACTCATCCACGCGGTTCTCTTTGGTCAATACATCCGGTTTAAGTAAATTATTTACTCCTGTGAGTTCACAGAATTTTTCATAAAAAGGTACGAGAGCAAAGCCGAATACAAACATGATCAATGTGAAAATCAATAACTTTTTCATCATCAATACATTTGCTTTGCTGCTCGTACTATTTACCATTCTTTAATTATCACCATTAAATAAAGAGCCAATACCGTAATTAACAGAAACATTGCTGTTCTATATTTACCGTTTTTATTACGACCTGCTTCTTGTGACATACACTAAACCTTACCTTAATTAACGACCGGTGGTTTTTCAAAACTATGATAAGGCGCTGGGGTTGGCAAATGCGTCCATTCCAACGTCGTTGCACCATCCCATGGTTTTTGAGGTGCTTTTTCTCCGCTGCGAATACAGTTAATCATAACGTAGAGGAAAAGAAGCTGCGTTAAACCAAATCCAAATGCGCCAATGCTAGAAACCATATTGAAATCAGCAAATTGAAGATTATAATCAGGAATTCTTCGTGGCATTCCTGCTAATCCCAAGAAGTGCTGTACAAAGAATGTCAGATTAAAGAAAAACATTGATAACCAAAAATGCCATTTACCTAAGGTCTCGTTATACATACGACCGGTCCATTTCGGTATCCAATAATAAGCACCGGCAAATAAAGCAAACAAAGAGCCAGAAACTAATACATAGTGGAAATGGGCAATCACATAATAAGTATCTTGTACTTGAATATCAATTGGCACAATCGCGCAAATAACACCGCTGAATCCACCAATTACAAATAAGAAGATAAACCCAATTGCAAACAACATTGGCGTTTCGAAGGTCATAGAACCGCGCCACATTGTAGCCGTCCAGTTAAACACTTTAACGCCCGTCGGTACTGCAATCAGCATCGTTGCGTACATGAAGAACAATTGCCCAACTGTAGGCATACCTGCGGTAAACATGTGATGCGCCCAAACAACGCATGACAGAATAGCAATTGACGCAGTCGCATATACCATTGATGAATAACCAAACAATGGTTTACGTGAGAAAGTTGGTATTACCTCAGATACGATACCAAACGAAGGTAAAATCATGATATACACTTCAGGATGTCCGAAGAACCAGAAAATATGTTGGAACATCACTGGATCGCCACCACCTGCAGCATTAAAGAAACTCGTGCCAAAGTGACGGTCTGTCAACAACATGGTTACAGTACCAGCCAACACAGGCATTACTAAAACTAACAAATAGGCGGTAATCAACCAAGTCCACACAAACATTGGCATTTTCATTAATGTCATGCCAGGTGCGCGCATGTTCAAAATGGTGGTAATGATATTAATCGATCCCATAATGGATGATGCACCCAATATATGAACCGCAAAAATCATCAAATCCACGCCCAATCCACCCTGAGTAGATAATGGTGGATAGAAAGTCCAGCCACCTGCAGCTGCTCCACCTGGAACAAAGAATGAACTAACCAGTAACGTTGCCGCTACCGGAAGAAGCCAAAAACTCCAGTTATTCATGCGTGCAAACGCCATATCTGGAGCACCAATCATTAATGGTACTTGCCAGTTAGCAAATCCCACAAACGCAGGCATAATCGCCCCAAAAACCATAATCAAGCCATGCAGTGTCGTAAATTGATTAAACAGCTCAGGCTCTAAAATCTGAATTCCGGGCTGAAATAATTCAGCACGAATTCCCATTGCTAACGTTCCACCCACCAAAAACATTGCAAAGCTAAACCACAAGTACATCGTACCAATGTCCTTGTGATTCGTTGTAGTTATCCAGCGCATTATCCCGCTTGGATGATGATCATCATGTCCGTGACTATGTGCGTCACCATGTACTGCTGCCATAGTTATCTCCTTTTACCTATTTTGTTACATGCATTGACGTTTTTACTGCAGAATTCTTCGTCTGAGCGGCTACCCATTTTGCATACTCACCCGCTTCCAACACTTCTACGACAATTGGCATATATCCATGATCCTTGCCGCACAATTCCGCACATTGACCACGATAAATACCTGGCTTATCTGCCGTAAACCACGTGTCACGAATAAAACCAGGTATAGCATCTTGTTTAACACCTAGAGCAGGTACCCACCAAGCATGAATCACATCGTTAGCCGTCAAAATAATACGAATCCTTTTACCAGCAGGAACAACAACACGATTATCGACTTCTAACAGATAGTTTTCACCTTTAGGTTCTTTATTTTCAACTTGAGATTTGGGTGTTGATAATTTGCTAAAAAAGCTAATACCTTCACCTTCTCCCTGAAGATAATCATATCCCCACATCCACTGATAGCCTGTCGCTTTAATCGTCATATCAGGATTTGAAGTATCTTTCATGGCGATTACTGTTTTAGTTGCAGGTAACGCCATCACCACAAGAATAATACAAGGTATTACAGTCCAAATAACTTCCACCGCAGTGCTATGATGAAAATTTGCAGCTTTATAACCCAGTGACTTTCGATGTTTTAGAATCGAATAAAACATCACGCCAAACACACCAATAAAAATGACCAAACAAATCCACATCAGCACAATATGCTGATCATAGATATCTTTCGCAATGACACTCTGCGGCTCGGGTAAATTATATTTAGACCCTATCGCCATGCTTGAGTACAAAGCGAGAGCGAACACCCCGGTCAGGGCTACTACCGATTTACTTCTCATATTTTTCCCCCACATGATTACTGATTTACAGACCCTAAGCTCAATTGTGACGCATTTCTTTATTCACAACTCAACCAGTCTACGGAAGCCATACATGACAATCTTCTTTTTTGCCTCTATCAGAATTGATGATTGTTAAATTATTTTGGCTCAATTTCATTATTATCCGCAACTTAGATTTTCTTAAGCATGAATATCATTCACGCCTAATTAATCGAACGGAAATTCTAGCATGCTGACGCTACCCAAACAAGGGAAAATCATGATTTTTATAGCAATAATCCCTGATTAGAAAATGGTATTGACTTATTTTATATTCTAAAAATCCATTTACTTTTTTACTTTTACTTAATCGTTATATGTCTTTAGGTTTTGATAGCAACGAATCGAAACTCATTATGAATTCATTAAAATAAAAAAATGTGCGCAACACTCAATACAAAACCATATTTATGTAACAAATTAATTGGAATACGTTATAATACTCAGTTATTAGATATTTATGGATCAAGAAAAATGGCGAGAATATGCGAAATTACTCAAAAAAAACCGATGTCTGGTCACAATGTTTCTCATGCAAACAATAAAACCAAACGACGTTTTCTACCAAATCTGCAACATCGGAAATTTTGGTCAGAAGGTCAAAACCGCTGGATTAGTCTACGATTATCAAATGCCGCACTACGCACTATTGATAAAAATGGCATTGATTCGGTATTAGCAAAATTACGTTTAGATAAATAAACTTATTGTTTTTTATCGATAATCTGGTCATTTGTCTATAAAGAAGCAAAAGTAACAACGGCAACAGCGATAAGGAAAAACTGCGATGCGTGAAAAAATTAAGCTTGAATCATCAGCGGGCACGGGGCATTTCTACACAACGACGAAAAACAAGCGAGCCAAACCAGAAAAACTTGAAATCAAAAAATTTGATCCAGTGGTACGCAAGCATGTCATGTATAAAGAAACCAAACTAAAAT
>JAJHPK010000062.1 GCA_020890945.1 Nitrosomonas sp. | reverse complement strand
GATTTGACGGCATGTTGAAATACTTTGAGTTTGCGAGATATATCTCTTTGTGCTTGTAGATTCATCAACGACTCCTTGAAAACAGTTAATTTATCAAAACTGTCAACCAAAGTCGTGATATTCATAATTTAGCATTCACTATGTCTTTGACCGATTCATCACTCAAACCGTTGCTCCAGATTCTTTTCAGTAGCATCACGTTACGTAATGGATTGCGATAGCCTTCTTTATCGAGTTCCAGTTTAACAATTATTGCAATCGTGCAAAGTTCTTTTCAATACGAACAGATTGCCAAGTAAATTGCTAATTGTATTGGAATAACTCGTATTTTTTTCTAAATTGAAAGCTTAATAAGACAGGAAAAAATTGTTTTATTTAACTGATTATTTAGTAAATTTGAAATGAATAATACGATTGTTTAGATCTTAATTGAAAGCATATAAAAAAATTTTAAAAGAAAGTATTTTTAATTAAGAGCTTATTGAATTAATGAGATTCTTGTACAGCCACGCTTTTAGCGTCTTTTGTATACAGATCATTTATTAAATCAATTGCTTAAAAATGTAAGCTATTTGAGAAGTCAGTGATGCAGGCGTCTCTTAATTAATGTAACTTAACCTTTGGAAATAATCAGATATGCTGATATTTTTTTCACCCAACAAGACTGATTTATCCAGTTCCTATACGGAATTATTTCGCATTCAACATTGTGGTGATTTTTCGGATTGGGAGAAATCGAAAACAATTCCGTCAGCATTTGTCATTGATAGCAAAGACGCTCAATACGTCAATACTATCGTTAACAAAATTCGTCGTGATCATTTGGTTTTTGGGTTTTTATGCTTTGTCACTGAAGTACAACCATCGTTTGATGATCAATTGTTGGATGGCCAGTTACCCGAACCATCAATTCTGAAGAAAAAAATTAATGATTTTGAAGATTTATCACAATCATTCAAGAACAGTGAAACTTATATTACCCCGCAAGGAAGGTTAATTAAGTATTTGTGGTTGCGTCCCGAATTTGTTATTCAACCACAAAAAGATTGGCAGCATTCTCGCTACTATCGATATTCTCTATTGGATGCGTTAAGTGAGGATACAGTCGATTCCTTTGTGTGGTTAAGGAAATTAGCCACTGCGAAAATATTGGAGCCGATGATCTTACTTGATCGACAAAGAGAATGTTCTCATTGCCGTTCCTCACATTTGAGCTTTGTTGATACTTGCCCCAATTGCTCTGGAATCGATATTCACCTGAAACCTTCCTTGCATTGTTTTACTTGCGGTTGTGTCGATGCGCAAGACAAATTCATGCAGACAGGATCCTTAATATGTCCTAAGTGCAATACTCACCTGCGTCATATTGGCAGTGACTATGACCGACCATTAGAAAATTACCAGTGTCAATCGTGTAGTCATGCATTTAGCGAAGGTGAGGTGTTAGTTCGCTGTGCAATGTGTGAAAAATCGATGAATCCTGACGAATTGGTCATTAACGAAATACAAAATTGGCGACTCAGTGATCGTGGAAGGGTGATTGCATTTCGTGGTGAGGTTTTTGATTTGTCGTCTGGATTTGACCAACTGGATTTTATTTCCAAAGAATTGTTTGTGCATGATTTAGATTGGATGATTGTGCTGACGCGCCGTTACAAAAATATCAGTTTTAGCTTATTTGGCATTTATTTTGCCAATCTTAATGAGCTTGTTGATGAAATAGGCCACACGCGAGTATTACAAGTACTCGAATCGTTTGCACAACGATTAAGAAATCTATTGCGAACTCCCGATCTATCTGCCAGAACAGCGGAAAATATGCTGTGGCTCTTGTTACCTAATACAGATAAACAAGGTTTGGCTGGTTTTCATAAACGGATAGAAAACAGCATGGGCCAGTTGTTACAAGAAAGCGATCAAAAACTTATTTTTCGCTTTTGCAGTATTAGTTCGGATCAATTATCTGATAAAGAAAGTGCTGAATTACTTTTAGCGAGACTGTCGGGTGGGTTACTTTAAATGGAAAGTGTTATACAAAACTGGTTTGTCTTTCGCGTTGCTGTAGCTCAATACGATGAGTTGCAATATGTGCTGATGATTATTCCGTTTGTGCTCTTTCTAGAACTCCCACTTTATTTCGTCAATTGGATAGGAGTTCTACGCCACTATTATCGAAAAAAAGTCGATACGCCAGTTGCACCACTTTATTTTCCTCGTGTAACTTGCACAATCACCTGTTACTCAGAAGGCAAAGCGGTACAAAATACCGTTCTTTCGCTCTTGGAACAAATTTATTCGGGCCATATCGAGATTATTGCAGCGGTTGATGGTGTGAAAAAAAACTTGCCAACCTACCAAGCTCTTAAAGAATTGCTGCCATTGGTGAAAAACTATGCCAACCGTTCTTTGGTTATTCTTCCTAAGGTTCAACGGGGCGGTAGAGTTTCTTCGCTTAATGCGGGTCTTAGTCGTGCGCAAGGTGAAATTTTCTTCGCGTTGGACGGAGATACTTCCTTCGATAATCAAATGGTGAGCAGCGCAATTGCTCATTTCTGGAATCCTAATACCGTAGCGGTTACCGGGCCTATGCGCGTGCGTAATGCAACGGATACTCTGGCCACTCGGTTACAAGAGTTGGAGTATATGTTGACCATGCAAGTAGGTAAATTGGGTTTTACGCAATTGAATGCGATCAACAACGTTCCTGGAGCATTTGGCATTTTCCGCAAATCTTTCGTCCAAAAAATTGGTGGATGGAATACAGGTACGGCTGAAGATTTGGATATGACATTGCGGATTAAGCAATACCATGTGCGACATCCTGGGCTAAAGTTTGTTTTTGAGCCCAATGCCGTATCACACACTGATGTGCCGGAAAGCTTTTCAGGTTTTCTCAAACAGCGATTACGGTGGGATGGCGATCTTTGGTATATCTATTCAACCAAACATAAATCGGGTATCTCTGCATCAATGATGGGATGGAATAATTTTATTTTCCTGTTGTGGTACGGCGTTTTGTTTCAAATCATCATGCCTTTTTCCATTGTTATTTACACTATTTACATGGCTATAACGATACCGATTCATATATTTATACTGAGTATGGTGTTGGTGTATTTGTTTTATTTTTTCTTAGTACTGATTCAATTCAGCATGTACCTGCTTTTTCTTTCAGATAGAAAAATAGAGGATTGTCGCGCTTTTTTGATGTTACCTATCTATCCAGGTTTTCAGTTTGTTGCAAGAGTTTGGAGTGCAGTTGCGATACTTAATGAAATGTTTAATAGGGGGCACTTAGATTCGTCGATGGCGCCACTCTGGGTTCTTAAAAAGGGTAAGCAATGAAAATTTATACTTTTGCTCTGCTAATGCTATTAACGGTGCTGAGTTCGAATTTAACAGCTCAGGTGAAACTTTTGAGCGATTTTAATGATAAGTTAGATCAAGCTGCAATCGTGTTGAAAGCACAGGCAGATTTAGATGCGCAACAATCCAACTTGCTTGCGCAAGAAGCGCTGAAGGGATGGGAGGTGTTCGGCGGAGTTTCTGCGGGTTACCAAAAGAGTCCATTTGCGAGAGAACCTTTCGGGCGCTTTTTTGATCCTATGGCTCGCATCGGCCTACGTTATCCCTTGCTTGGAAGCGCAGAAAGACAACAGCGTGCTGTCAATGATGCAGCTACACAAGTCAAAATAGAAGATATTCGCTTGGGATGGAGTAGACGGTTAGCGGCTTCTTTCCTTGAAGAGAGTTATGCGGCTTACTGGAGTTCACAAAAGATGTTAGCGTTGAATGAAGCCTACATGCGTTTGCGCGATGAAGGTTTTGAAAATGCCCTTAGTAAACGACGTGAGGCTGGATTGTTATTCATGTCCGATTATTTGGAATTTATTTCTTCGTTCGATCGCGCTGAGCGCACACGAATTGAATATAGCAATAACCGAGATCAGGCATTGACGCGCTTATCCCATTTAACCAGTACAACTGTTTTGCCTTTCGAAGCGGTTAAACCTGCATTAACCGAAATTACCAGCAATTTTACGACGGATTACGATCAACCTGATTTAAGAATTCTTCAAACGCGCATCGATAATTTACAGAATACGCGAGAAAATGAAAAATGGCAGGGAATTGAATCTGATGTCAGTACCACAGCATTTGTTGGACCGGCCATTCCATATCCTTCAGCAGAAGCGATGCAATATGGCTATGGCGGTGCTGTCGGCGTTAATTTTAGAATGCCGCTTGAGATTGTAAATTATAGGAAAAATGAACGTTCTCGCTTAAATAGTCAGTTAATTAGCTTACGTAGCGAATTGACGCAACGTGAACAAGAGTTGCAACATGAATTTCAGACACTTTTTAATAGTTATCAGCAAGTAATACAACAAATAAAATTTCTTCATTCCCGTCTTGCTGCAGCAAAACAGCTAATACAGGAAAGAAATTTACGCGTAAAAGTTATGGATGGCGATGTAATTGAAAAATATTTTCAAGCCATTAATTCCTACTATCGAATTGCAACAGAGTACATCGAGGCTGAATCCGAACACTGGAAAATTCACATTCGATTGCGTCAATTTACGTCTACACCGCAGACTGCCGTGAATGACAAGCAAAAAAATGATGAGTCGGTAAAAGACTTGGCGACGCTGATTGATCCGCTAAATCAAGCAAAGCATTTCTTGAAGGGGGGTAAGAAACCACTGCAATCCAAACAAGAATCGTATTTACTGCCGACCCAAACGCAGCAAACCGATGTGACTTTTTCTACGTATGTTTGGAATTTTCAAAACCTGATTGACCGTCCTTATTTGTGGCAACAAAAATCCATTGAAAGAATTAAACGCTTCTTAATTTCCTTGAATGCGGAACAAATTGCTTATTATTCCGCCAATCCTCAGAAAATACAGGACTTCATCGATAACGCACATCGTAATGGTATCAAAGTTGAATTGTTACTCGGTGATCCGGGCTGGATTCTACCTAAATACCGAGACAGATTGATTGCGATTATTCGATCGCTATCGGCTATTAAATTTGATGGTTTGCATTTGGATATCGAGCCGGATCAACTCGAGGCTGATTTAACGGGAAAAGCACGCTTATTAGAGCTTATCGAAACGATTCGTCAGGCAAATAGTGCTTCACCTTGGCCAGTAGGAATCAGCATGCATCATCGCTATCTCAATAAAAACTTATCGTTTGATATCTGTATGGTTTGTCGACTCAAACTAGCCGGGGTGAAAGAAATTGCGATTATGTATTACTCGATGAATATCAGCGGCATAGTGAAAACACTCAAAGCTGCGATGAATAAATATCCGACTATGATTTTTAGTTTGGCGCAAAGCGTAGAGCCAGAAATCGGTCCAGAAAGCAGTTACTACCATTATTCGGTCACTGTTTTTAACAGTGCAATGCAGCAGCTCAACGATCAACTTCAGGCAGCTAATTTTAAGGGTATTGACATTCAATTTTGGAAAAACTTTGAGAGTTACTTATATGAAAATCCGATTTAATCAACCCGAGACCAAAAATCCTGAGCAGGACCGTGGACTGCGAGTTCAGTACAGTGAGGCGAAGCGTTCAGGTAAGTCATGGCGATGGTATTTAATCGTATTAATCGCCAGCATGCCTTTGTTATACCTCCTAGGATTAATTGCTTGGGATGAAATAACTGTCGAAGCTAATGGGCGCATACGAGTTTCAAACTTTGTCATGCGAGCGCCTGTCGATGGTTATGTTCAGCAAATACACGTGCGGCCATTGCAGAATGTTGCTCAAGGTGAACAGTTAGCGCAATTAATGAATACTTCATTACAAGAACAACACGATCGCATGCAGTTAGAAATTAACGTACTAGAGAAAGAGCGCGAAAAACTGCGCCACCAAGCAGAGCAGTCCAAATCAGCTTCGCTACAATTACTAAAATTTTCCCAAGAACAGCAAGATTTTTTATATAAAAGGATGCGTCAATACGAGACATTATTCCGCCAAGGTGCTGCTACACAAGCAGAAATTGCAACGATTCGCAGTCAATATAATGCAGCTTTGGAAAATGCAGCGCTACTCAAAAAATCCAATAGTAATGCGCAAGGTCTAACACCGGAAATGATTCAAGTGAGTAATCACATGGATCAACGGATGATTGAATTCGAGAAAGTGCGTAGTCAAGTCGAGCAATTAAAATTTGCTGCTCCTGCGGCAGGAATGGTGACTGAAATATTTGCACAACCTGGCGAATACTTAAGTAAAGGTCAGTCGTTGCTGGAAATCATTTTTCCTAATACAGTTTTTATTGATGCATTTATTCCACCCAAATACCAGAATTATGCGGTTGTGGGTCAGGTGGCTTTGATTAAGTTTCCGAATGGGGAAAAAGCAAGAGCAAAAATTACTTCGGTTCCAGGAGTCATACAAAAATCTTCGCTGGAAACTTCGCCATTAGAAGTATCCCGTTCTGCAATTTTGGCTCAGATGGAATTTATTGATAAGGTGGACAATCGTTTAATGAATGGAATGCCGGTTGATATCTATTTTAGAGGTATTATGGGAAAGTATTGAGCATTTTTGATTGCTGCATTTCGATAAAATAAATCTGTTTTCGGAGTCCTCTGTTTATTTTACGAAAAGAATGTCAGGTCGTTTAATTCCACGTTTAAACTTGCATATTCATAATTTCTTGATAGGCAGTGACCAGTTTATTACGAACCTGCACCATAGATTGAAATGAGACATTGGCTTTTTGTAAAGAAATCATCACTTCATGTAAATCGACATTCGGTTGATCGCTACTGAATTGTTCGCTCAGCTTATCTGCTTTTTTGTGAGCTGTATTAACTTGATTGATTGCAGATTCTAACTTTTCAGCAAAATCAACTTTAACAACGCCATCCGTATTGGCGTTTTTTTTGACGCCAGAAGCTAAAGCAGAAGTGGCTTGTAACTGCTGAAGGATGCTATCAATAGCCGATTTGTCCATGGTTTTCCTCTGTGATTCCAAAAATCATCAAATATTATTATCTTGATTTATCAAGCGATATTGTTGCAGTTTATAACGGAGTGTTCGCTCAGAAATTCCTAACTTTTTAACGGCTAATTTTCGTGAACCATTAACAGAAGCTAGCGTTTCGAGGATATGTTTACGTTCGAGCGATTTCATGTCTTGGGTCGGTGCTTCCGGACATGCATCTTTTTGAACCGTATGAATCTTATTCTCGGGCAAATGTATATGCTCTTCGTCGATCACATCGCTTGCTAAAATCATCGCGCGTTGCATGACATTTTCCAGTTCACGAATATTTCCTGGCCAAGAATATTGCGTTAATTTCTCTATGGCTTTGGGGGTCACTTTAGTAGGTGCTTGGTCATTTTGCAAAGCGTTTTTTTCGATCATTCTGAGTGCTAGCGGCTCAATATCGAGGGGTCGTTCGCGTAATGCTGGAATTTCAATTGGGAATACGTTCAGCCGATAATATAAATCTTCCCGGAATTGTCCATTTTTTACCATCGCCATCATGTTCCGGTTCGATGTTGCTAATATGCGGATATCAAGTTTGATGGTTTTGTGTCCTCCAATCCTTTCAACTTCTCTTTCTTGTAGTACACGAAGTAATTTTGCTTGTAACTCCAATGGCATTTCGGAAATTTCATCCAGCAACAAAGTTCCGCCTTCAGCTTGTTCAAATTTTCCAGGCTGCGCCTGTGTTGCTCCAGTAAACGAACCTTTTTCGTAACCAAACAAAGTAGCTTCGAGTAGGTTTTCCGGAATAGCCGCGCAATTAATTGCAATGAAAGGTTGTGATGCACGTAAAGAATGTCGATGGATATAGCTGGCGACAACTTCCTTGCCGCAACCGCTTTCACCAGTCAACATGACCGTAGCTGGAGATTTCGCAACTCGTTTGGCGAGTGATAACAATGCGCGAGTTTTGGGATCGTTGGCAATGACTGCGTTGTCTTGATCGTATTCTGGCAACGCGTAACGTTTAATATAAACTAGCAGGTTATCTGGCTCAAAAGGTTTGAGCAGATAATCACATGCGCCAGAGCGCATTGCCGTGATTGCTTTATCAATTTCCCGATAGGCTGTCATCAGTAATACAGGCAAATCAGGGTGTAATGATTTGATTTTTTTTAACAGCGTCAAGCCATCCATTGGCTTCATTTGTACATCACTGACCACCATTCCAATTGGCTGCATTTGAATGACACTCAGGGCATCTTGACCGTTTGCCGCTGGAATAGCCTCATAGCCCGATAATTGTATCGTGGTACAAACCGCTTCCAGTAAGTCCTGATCATCTTCCACTACCAGAATGGGTAATATTTTCATGTATTCAATCCTTTTGAATTCTGGGTATCGTTACAACAAATTTACTGCCCTCGTTTGGCAAAGAATTGATGTGAACCGTACCGTTCATCGATTGAATGACACCACGCACGATCGCCAATCCCAAACCTGTTCCTTCTTGACGAGTCGTGTAAAAAGGCTCAAACAATCGATCTTGTAATGCGCTATCAATACCCGGTCCATGATCTCTTACACTTAAAATTAGCGCTTCTTTCTCGAGATTGCCGGACAGAATGATCGAATCACCCGCGGTTGATACTTGCATCGCATTTTCTAGCAAGCTGATCATCGCGCCAAACAGTGCTTGATAATCCGAGGTCAGACATTCACCTTCACTATGATCATGCACAATTAATTTTAGATGGCGTTGCGACAGTTGTGGTTCAATAACCTGTTGCAATTCTGATAGCAAATGATTGATAGGGAATTTTTCAAGTTTTATCGTTTCACCTTTAACAAAACGGAGCATATCTTTGGTTAATTGCTCCAGACGATGCAAGCGTTCGACTGTTTTACTAGCAAATTTCTTGCGGTCATCAGGGGTCAGGGCATCGTTGCCCAAATGTGTGGCATATAACAGGGCCGTTGCTAGTGGTGTGCGCAACTGATGAGCAAGGTTGGCGGCCATTTCTCCCATAGCTGTCAAGCGCTGATTTCGTCTAATTTTTTCCTGGATGGCATAAGATTCAGTTATGTCGTTTATCAACAAAATTTGCTTGCTTTCAGAATCTGTCGAACTGCTTTGAATCCGGATACGTAAACGTTGTTTTGTTTCGTCGGATTGTAAATACCATTCATTAATTACTTTTGTTGGTTTTAGTCGTTGTAAAACGATATCTTGCCACTGCAAATCTAATAAAGGATCGCCAAGAATTTGTTGAGCGGCTGGATTGACCTGTTCTACGGTCCCTTCGGCATTTAACGCGATTACACCACCTGGCAGCGCATTCAACAGAAAACTTAACTGTTTGGATAAATTTTCTTTTTCGATAAACTGCTTACGTAACTCACCATTTGCTAACGCAAGCTCATGGGTTAATTGCTCAACTTGATGCAATAATTCTTGATATACCCCGGAAAGCTGTTGTGATGCTTCATTAAATGCGGCAAAAGCAATCTGCAGTTGCTGTTGATCCGATGCAACTGAATTTCTGTTTTGAATAGATGGATTGATTTGCACAAAATTTATCGACAATTGTTCAGGTTGATCACAAGCTTACCCGCTCTTGTCACTTTGCAATGAATGGAATAAGCCGTGCAAATCTATTTTATTCAAGACTTCGTAATTCCTAAGAATACCCATAATCATCAGTCGTAAGAATCTGCATTAAAAGTGGAATTTTTACGTGCGGTATTATTTTTTAAGAGCAATTTGACGATTTAAAAAAGAGCAACAGGAGAACAGTTCGTGGCAACAGTTCCGAACGAAACGAATACACCAACAGCGCCGGTAGAGCCTAAAAGCCCGACTGCATACAAAATAGAGCAGCTTCGGCAATTATCAAACCAAAAAAAAATTGGCTTGATATTATCTGCTGCCGCCGTTATTGCGCTCATCATTGGTGGTTTGATGTGGAGTCAATCTCCTGAATATCGCGTGCTCTATAATAATGTTTCCGATCAAGATGGTTCTAATATCATTGCTGCTTTGCAGCAAATGAATATTCAATACAAATTTTCTGAGAATGGCAGCGCAATTCTCATTCCTGAAAAAGCTGTGCATGAAGCACGTCTAAAGCTGGCGGGGCAAGGTTTACCTAAAGGTAGTTTGCCTGGTTTCGAAATCATGGAGAACCAGAAATTTGGTTCTAGTCAATTTCTGGAGCAAATCAATTATCAAAGAGCCTTAGAAGGGGAGCTTGCTCGTTCAGTACAATCCTTATCAGCAGTACAAAGCGCCCGCGTTCATTTGGCGATGCCGAAACCTTCTGTTTTTGCGAGAGAAAAACAACAACCTAGCGTATCGGTACTGGTTAATCTTCATCCTGGCAGAGTGCTGAGTGTAGATCAAGTCAGTGCGATTGTGCATTTAATGTCAAGTAGCGTTCCTAATCTACCGGTAAAAAATGTAACGATTGTTGATCAAAACGGTAATTTATTGAGCACTCCCAACGATCATAAACAAGATGGGCGTTTTGATGCCAAACAGCTGGAATATATTAAAGAGCTTGAGGAAGGCTATATTCGTCGCATAGAGACAATTTTAGCGCCGATTGCTGGTGCTAATAATATACGTGCGCAAGTGACTGCTGATTTAGATTTTTCTCATGTTGAACGTGCGGAGGAAACTTATCGCCCTAACAATACTGAGACTGAAGGTGCATCAATTCGCAGTCAGCAAACGCTTGAAGCGGTATCAGTAGGTTCTAAATTTGACGGTGGAATTCCAGGCGCTCTTTCTAATCGTCCGCCAGAAAATGCAGCCGCACCAATAGAAATAGATAAAAAGAAAAAGCCGGGCGCTAATCCCGAAGAGGATGAAAAAAATAAGAAAGAACCGCCTATTCCGACGGATAAGAAAAAAGAATCAACCACGAATTACGAGGTTGACAAAACTGTACAACACACTAAACAGTCGATCGGCAATATCAAGCGCTTGACAGCAGCGGTGGTAGTAAATCACCGCAAAAAGGTTGATGAAAATGGTGAAGTGACATATGCGGCGCTTACAGAGGATGAACTTAAGGAAATTAATAACCTTGTTAGAGAAGCGATGGGATACAGTGAAAAGCGTGGTGATTCACTAACGGTTACCAATAGTTTATTTATGGAACAAGACGTGTCTGCAGCGACTGTTTTCTGGAAGGATCCAGAAAATATTGTACTGGCAAAAGATTTTGGCAAGCAATTGCTAATAGTTGCACTGGTATTGTTCTTCTTCTTGAAGATATTGCGGCCGTTCTTGAAGAGCCTGGAACCTCCACCGCCGGTTCCTGAGTTGACTGAACAACAATCAGCCGGTGAGTTGGTCGAAGGTGCCGTGGGTCCGGATGGACAACCGTTGCCACAAAATGCCGAAAATGCTGCCATGCTGGCGATTCAAAAATCGATCTATGAAGACAATTTGAAGCGTGCAAAACAACTTGCTATCGAACAGCCCGTTATTGTTGCGAATGTTCTTAGAGATTGGATTATAAAAAATAATGGATGATGAAGGCATTAAAAAAAGCGCCATTTTACTGATGACGCTAGGCGAAGAAGAAGCGGCTTCGGTGATTAAGTTGCTCGGTCCTAAAGAAGTGCAAAGACTTGGAGAAACGATGTCGAGTCTACAGAATATTACACGTTCTGAAATCGAAGCGATCCTTCAGGAATTTTGTGATCAAGCAGAGGGTAGAACAACACTAGGTCAAGATTCAGCAGGTTACATTCGTAAAGTTTTGACCAGTGCACTAGGCGACGAAAAAGCCGCCAATCTGATCGATCGTATTTTACAAGGTGGTGATACCAGTGGTATTGAAGGTTTGAAGTGGATGGACGCACCTTCAGTGGCCGAATTGATCAAAAACGAACATCCGCAAATTATTGCAACCATTTTGGTACACCTGGAACGCGATCAAGCCAGTGAGATTTTGAGCTTGTTCACTGAAAGGCTGCGTAACGATACGTTGCTACGTATTGCTACTCTGGACAGCGTACAACCGGATGCATTGCGTGAACTCAATGATGTGCTTACAAAATTACTGGCTGGTAGTGCCAATATCCGCAAAGCAGCACTTGGTGGTGTTCGTACTGCTGCTGAAATCTTGAACTTCGTTCCATCAGCGCAAGAAACCAGCGTGATTGATAACATCAAGCAATTTGATGAAGAATTGGCGCAAAAAATTATGGATGAAATGTTTGTGTTCGATAACCTCATTGATATCGATGATCATGGTATTCAGCTATTGTTGAGAGAAGTTCAATCCGAGTCATTGATTATTGCTCTAAAAGGCGCGCAAGAAGACTTGCGTAAGAAAATTTTCAAAAATATGTCGCAACGTGCGGCTGAAGCGCTTAGAGAAGATCTTGAGAGTAAAGGACCTGTTCGTGTTTCTGAAGTTGAGGCCGAGCAGAAAGAGATTCTTAAAGTGGTGCGCCAACTGGCTGACGATGGTCAAATCGTGCTTGGTGGCAAGGGTGATGACAGCTTTATTTAATATAAGTAATCTACATCTCTTGGTGGCATTTCATCAAGATGATATAGATATTTATAGTGGGAATTAAAACGACCATGACCAGCAGTTTTGTACCTAAAGAACAAATCGCTGATTATCAGCGCTGGGAAATGAGCTCTTTTGATATCGTCGATTTGCCATCTAAACTTTCACCCGAAGCCCCACAACAAACATCAGAAAGCAGCGAATCCATCGACGATTCCGTGATTGTCCGTCAACCGTCTGAAGAAGAGTTGGCCGCAGTTTTTTCGCAAGCCAAAGATCAAGGATATAGCGCGGGTTATGAAGAAGGCAAATCGAGAGGCTATGAAGAAGGGCATACAGAAGGGTATGCAGAAGGTCGGAGTAAGGGTGAAATTGAAGTGAAAGAAGAAATCGCACGTATGCAAGCATTATTGTCCAATTTGAGCTTGAGCGTGCATGAAATGAGTCAGACTGTCGCTGATGATTTATTAAACTTGGCCCTCACTGTCAGTAAAAAAATGATCAATTATGCATTTGATATTAAGCCAGAATTAATAGTGCCAATTGTGCGTGAAGCAATGCAGCAATTGCCTTATTCGACTCAGCAGCTGAAGCTTTATTTACATCCAGAAGACGCGAAGATTATGCGCACTCATCTAGAAAATGAATCACCTGAAGAGAAATGGTTCATTCGGGAAGATAGTCAATTGATCCGCGGAGGATGCAGGATTGTGACAGATAGTAGTGAAATAGACGCGACTGTGGAAACGCGCTGGCAAAAAATTTTATCGGCTATTGGGCAACAAAATGATTGGATGAAATAATACATGGATACCAACCACTCTGAAAATTGGAATCGATTTTTAAATAATCATACTCAGCTTTTACAACCGATTAATCCTTATGGGGTCAGTGGAACCGTCACTCGTGTTTCAGGGCTGGTTATTGAAGCGGTTGGGATAAAAATGCCAGTGGGTAGCAATTGTACGATTTTGTTATCGAATGACCAGAAAGTTTCCGCTGAGGTAGTTGGTTTTTCCGGTGAGCGTTTGTATTTGATGCCCTCGAGCGATGTCTATGGATTGTCTCCTGGCACCCAAGTAATTCCTACAGAAACTGTCGTTAATCCGCCAAAATTAGGTAACCCTCAGTATCCGCGTCGACGTGCTACTGATCTTGCTAAACATATCAATGTAGGACCAGAATTACTGGGACGAGTGGTTAATAGTCTTGGAGAACCACTCGATCATTTGGGGCCGATAAGTTGTGAACAAAATGTACCTCTTTACAGCCGTCCCTATAATCCATTAGATCGAGTTCCTGTTACCGAGCCGCTTGATGTGGGAGTTCGTGCCATCAATGCATTGCTTACTGTCGGCCGGGGACAGCGTATGGGATTGTTTGCGGGTAGCGGTGTCGGTAAGAGTGTTTTGCTAGGAATGATGGCGCGCTATACCACCGCGGATATCGTGGTGGTTGGCTTAATTGGTGAACGCGGTCGTGAAGTTAAGGAATTCATCGAACATATCTTAGGTAAAGAAGGTTTGGCTCGATCTTTGGTAGTGGCTGCACCTGCGGATACTTCGCCCCTATTACGATTACAAGGTGCGGCTTATGCCACTGCAGTTGCAGAATATTTTCGCGATACCGGCAAAAATGTGCTACTCATTATGGATTCATTGACACGTTACGCGATGGCGCAACGAGAAATTTCTCTCGCCATTGGGGAACCTCCTGCCACAAAAGGGTATCCGCCTTCAGTATTTGCTAAATTACCACAATTAGTCGAACGCGCTGGAAATGGCAATGAAAAGGGAGGTTCAATAACCGCCTTTTATACGGTTCTAGCCGAGGGCGACGATCAGAATGACCCTATCGCCGATAGCGCGCGAGCAATTCTGGATGGACATATCGTGTTGACTCGACGATTGGCCGAGGCAGGGCGCTATCCTGCTATTGATATTGAAGCTTCGATTAGCCGTGTTATGCCGAATTTGGTATCTTCAACCCATATCAATTTGTCGAGGTTATTCAAAAGTCTTTACTCACGCTATCAACGCAGTCATGACTTGATCAGCGTGGGAGCCTATGTTGCAGGCACCGATCCTGAATTAGATCGAGCAATCCGGCTTTATCCTACTTTTGAAAAGTTTTTATTTCAAAGCATGTCTGAACAGGAAAACTTTGCGGAAAGTTTAAAAAAGCTAACGGATTTGCTCGGTCATGAGAATGTCTAATAAGCTTGAAAATGAATCGTTATTGTTATGCCAAAATCATCGCTTCATACATTAATCGAGCTTACCCGGCAGCAAATGGATTCTGCCGCAAAAAAATTAGGATTGTTTAATACACATCTACAAACGGCTGAAAAAAAGTTAGAGTTACTGACGCATTACCGTACTAACTACCAAGTCCATCTACAAAATACGATGAAACAAGGCATTGGTCATACCCAGTGGCACAATTTCAATAGTTTTATGCATAAACTGGATAGTGCGGTGAATGAGCAACAGCAAAACGTTGCACAAGCTAAGAACAATCGAAACATTATTCGAGAAGAATTTCTATCCTATCAACGCAAATTAAAGTCTTTTGAAACTTTGCTTAAGCGGCAACAGCAGACAGAACAACTTCGGCAAACTAAAATTGAACAAAAATTGATGGATGAATTTGCAACCAGCAATTATATTCGGAATTTAATGAATCAAACGGATCCATAAAAAGAATTCGATCAACATGGCATAAAGATTGCTCATTACAAGGTAGTACTTAACAAACTTATGAGATTCGATAGCCATGCAAACATTACCATCATCAGTACTACAAGCTTTCAAAGCTCCTAATGCGACACAATCAGCATCTTCGGGTGATTCAGTAAAGAAGCATTCAGAAGATGACGCAGAAAAATTTGATAAGATTTTGCAACGCGAGGTTTCTGAATCCCCCAATAAACAAGAAGTCCCTCAAAAAACCACAAAAGCAGATGCTGTTAAAACATCGGATGCTTCTAAGTCTCATGCTGAATCTAGTAATGAAGAACGTTCCAATGCAACTTCAGAGCAATCGCCCAATAAAACAGTCGATAATTTACTTGCCACAACAGAAACAAAGTATCAATTCGATCAAGCGATTTATCCTGTCAATATCGCTCTCAATGCCGCCCCTCAGGTGCCTCCTTCTATGATGCCTGCAGGGTTTTCATCAACATCTGTCTTGAATGATCATAGTGTTGCTGGAGATGGTGAATCTCCTCAAAACGCATTGCCACTGACGAATCCAATAATGTTACAAAAAACATTCGTTCAATCGGCTTTAGACGAGAATAATGTTGCTAATATGCCCACGAATCTTCTTCAATCAGTTGATACGGCAAATTCTGCCGATTTCGGCAAACTATTTCCTTTAGGGACTGATGCAACCAAGTCTCTCACAGTTCAACTCGACAAAAACTTACTTGCTTCACCCATTGAATCCAGCGGTTCTTCGCTTGCAAGTATTAACGCGTTACCAGCTCTAACATCTTCACACGCAAGCAATATCCCTACACAGGATATTCATGTTGATACGGTCGTTGGACAACCCAAATGGGGAAATGAATTCGCACAAAAAATAATTTGGATGAATAATCAACAGCAACAAGTAGCCGAAATTCATTTAAATCCGGCAAATTTGGGGCCGGTTGAGGTAACGTTGAGCATTACGCAAGACCAAGCTACCGCACAATTTGTTTCGCCGCATGCATCAGTTCGTGAAGTTATTCAAGATGCTTTGCCCAGACTCAAAGAAATGTTGGCGGACAATGGAATTCAGTTAGGGAATGTCACTGTCGGTGCTGAATCATTCCAACAAGATCCTAAGCAGCAACAAGGTTATGATTCGCTGAAAGGTTCTTCTAATCGCGCTATGTTTGGAACAGAAACACCTAGTACTACCGAAGTGACACATACCGTACCTATTCGACATCATGGCATAGTCAATACGTTTGCGTAATATGTTTTGAATCTGTATTACGCATTTCAGCTTAGGAAGCATGTGGCAAATTAGTGGCGTGCTTCCTGCGCAATATCACCGGTGACAAGGTCACGGGAAATTTCAAGTTTAATTATCCAGTTTGACTCCCAAAATAGCGATGTAATTTAATCGTTATTTACCGCATAGTCTTGTAATTGCTTCCACGATAATAGCGTCTATGATCATTGAAGTGAATGGAGCAAACATGTCAAAAGCTGCTGAAGTCCCTGCTGGAACAGATGGAAAAGAAACTAAAAAAGGGAAAAAAGGATTAATCATAGGAATTCTCGTTGCAATCATGGCGATTGGTGCAGGTGCGGGAGGTACTTGGTATTTTCTGAAAATGAATGGGGATGCTGCTGAAGAACCAGAAGCTCCCAAACCCAAGCCCAAAATCAAAACAACAAAGTTTTTAGATTTAGAGCTATTCACTGTGAATTTACTTCCAGATGATGGGAGTCAATATTTACAAGTAGGACTTACCATAAAAATTAAAGAAACTCCGGTTGAACAAGAGATTGCTAATCAGATGCCCGATATTCGCAACCGCATTTTAATGCTACTTTCCAGTAAGAAAGCATCAGAGATCAACACTATCGTTGGAAAACAGCAGTTGAGTCAACAAATTGCAGAGGAGATTAAGAAAGGGGTAAAAGACGAAGATTTAATGACAGATATTGTAGAAGTATTATTTACTTCATTTGTAATTCAATAATCACCCCATGTCTGAGGAGTTTCTTTCACAAGATGAGGTTGACGCGCTCCTCCGAGGTGCTAGTGGCGATAGTGACGATGATGCTAAGGAGGAAGATAAAAGCGGGGTCAGGACTTACAACATCGGCACGCAGGAACGTATTGTTCGCGGGCGCATGCCGACATATGAAATTATTAATGAACGGTTCGCACGTTTTTTTCGCATTGGTTTATTCAATTTTATGCGGCGTACCGTTGATATTTCAGTTGGTCCCGTAAAAGTTATTAAGTTTAGTGAGTTTGTGCGTAATCTGGTAGTGCCAACTAATCTCAACATGGTTCAAATGAAGCCACTACGAGGAACAGCACTACTTGTTTTTGATCCCAATTTGATATTTTTATTTATCGATAATTTGTTTGGGGGAGATGGTCGATATCATACCCGCGTCGAGGGAAGAGATTTTACACAAACTGAGCAGCGTATGATTCTGCGCTTGCTTGATGTTGTTTTTGAAGACTATGAGAAGTCGTGGAAATCGGTTTATCCTATTAAATTTGAATATCTTCGTTCGGAAATGAATCCGCAATTTGCCACGATTGCGACACCCAACGAAGTAGTCGTGACAGTAACATTTAACATTGATCTGGGCAGTAAAGGAGGTACGCTACATGTGTGCATTCCTTACGCGATGATCGAGCCGATTCGCGATGTTTTGTATAGCGCTTTACAAGGCGATCATTTAGAGGTGGATAAGCGTTGGACAACACTATTATCACAGCAAATCCAAGGTGCCGAAGTTGAGTTGGTCGCAAATATCGGACACACAAAGGTCACATTTGAGCAAATTCTAAGCATGCAAGAGGGTGATGTTATTCCCATAGAAATTCCGAAAACAGTGAAAGCACATGTGGATGGAGTGCCTGTTATGGAATGTGGATATGGGACCATGAATGGACGTTACGCCCTGAAAGTGAATTCGATGATATCGCAATCAGAAATGGAATAAATTACCGGAGTCTCAAATATGTCTGAACCGACCGACAATAACTCAACTGAAACAGATGATTGGGCTGCCGCCATGGCAGAACAAGCAGAAGCCACCGAAAGCGATAGTGCTGAAAAAGAAGCAGGTATGGATGATTGGGCTGCCGCGATGGCGGAACAAGAAGCATCTGACGCTACGCAGTCGACTGATTCAAAAGGGAAGAGCGTAACGCCAGCTGAAGATAGTACGCATAGCGGTTTGGGTGCTAAAACGGCTACTGCTTCAGTATTTAAAGAGTTTTCTGGTGATGGAATGGGACATGGTACTCGCAATGATATCGATATGATTCTCGATATTCCGGTACAAATGACCGTTGAATTAGGCCGCACACGTATTGCGATCAAAAATTTGTTGCAATTGGCGCAAGGTTCCGTCGTCGAGCTAGATGGGATGGCCGGTGAACCGATGGATGTGCTAGTGAATGGATGCTTGATTGCCCAAGGTGAGGTGGTCGTGGTGAATGACAAATTCGGGATTCGTTTAACGGATATTATCACGCCAAGTGAACGTATCCGTAAGCTCAATCGATAGGAACTTCTGTGTTCAAATTTTATTACATCCCGTCAGTTATCATTGGATCGATGCTTGCTTTTCAAACGTTCGCTACGACGACTGAGAAGCCAAGTTTTACTCCACCTTCTTCGGTGATATCGACAGAGCATACGCTACAAATGATTGGCGGATTATTAATAGTATTGGCCGTTATTTTGGGCCTTACTTGGCTGCTAAAAAGATTCTCATTAATACCTACCACTTCTTCGGGTAGTTTGAAAATTGTTTCAGCAACCGGGGTGGGTCAAAGAGAGCGCGTCGTAGTAGTGGAAATCCAAGACACTTGGCTTGTTTTAGGGGTCGCTCCAGGTCACATCAGTAAATTGCATACCATGAATAAACCAGCAGAAAAACTCGAGAAAATGAAAAGTGATTCCGATGCTCATTCGGAATTTTCGGAACATCTTGCTGAAAGCATCAATAAAAATAATGACTAACGTTATGTCATTTCATTGTCAGCAATCCTCCAAAACCGATCAAATCCGGCTCAAGGGTAATTACAACTTACGCTTTTTGTTGCAGTCATTATGTCTCCTGATCGGATTTGCTGCATTTCCTGTGTTTGCACAGAAAGCGGGTTTTCCTGCTTTTACTAGCTCGCCGAATACTAATGGCAGCACCAGCTATACCTTGAATTTGCAAACGTTATTGCTGCTCACGTCATTAACTTTTTTACCAGCAGTGGTATTAATGATGTCGAGTTTCACACGGATTATTATTGTATTGTCCTTATTAAGGCTGGCGCTTGGTACCCAATCTTCGCCACCCAATCAAGTATTGCTTGGACTCGCGTTATTTTTGACATTTTTTGTCATGTCTCCGGTGATCGATAAAGTTTACACAGAAGCGTATGTTCCTTTTTCTGAAGATAAAATATCTATTATCGAAGCAGGTGAAAAAGCCAGTGTGCCACTTAAAACATTTATGTTGCATCAAACCCGAGAAGCGGATTTAGCGCTGTTTGTACAAGTTTCTGACGGCGAAGAACTGCAAAGTCGTGATAACGTTCCGCTTAAAATACTCGTGCCAGCTTATATCACCAGCGAATTAAAAACCGCCTTTCAAATCGGTTTCATCATTTTTATCCCTTTCTTAATTATCGATCTCGTCGTATCCAGTGTATTGATGGCAATGGGTATGATGATGTTGTCACCCATGATTATTTCATTACCGTTTAAATTAATGCTATTTGTACTTGTGGATGGCTGGCATTTGATTATTGGTTCGTTGACACAAAGTTTTTATCCTTAAAAGGAAATAGAGATGACACCCGAAAGCACCATGACAATTGCTAGACAAGCAATTGAAATCACTTTTATGGTATCTGCGCCATTATTAATAGCCGCTTTAGTAACAGGTTTGTTGGTTAGTATTTTTCAGGCGGCGACACAAATCAACGAAATGACCCTATCTTTCATTCCTAAGTTATTAGTGACATTTCTCGTTATGATCCTCGCAGGTCCTTGGATGATTAGCATTATGACCGATTACATGCAGCGGTTATTTACTAGCATTGCTTGGGTGGCCATTGGATAGCATCAAATCACTGATAACCTGGGTTTCTGAGCATATTCGAAAAGCATATCCATGATATCTATTTTCGTATGATCAGCATTACTACAGCCGAGCTGAATACATTACTAGCTACCTTCATTTGGCCACTGAGTCGAATTTTAGCGTTAATCGCGACGGCACCAATCTTAGGAAATCCTAGTACTCCGGTCAGAGTCAAGCTTGGTTTGGCTATTATGATGACTATTTTGGTGACGCCAACGGTTGAAAAATCCTTACCCGATGTTGACCCCGCTTCAGGTTTAGGATTAATTGTATTGCTACAACAATTGTTGATCGGTATTGCTATTGGTTTTGTCATGCGGATCGTTTTTGTCGCGGTAGAAATGGCTGGAGAATTAATTGGCTTACAAATGGGGCTTGGCTTTGCAATTTTTGTTGATCCGCAAAATTCAGGGCAAATTGATGTGATAGGTCGTTTTCTTGGTATCATCGCCAGCCTGGCTTTTTTAGCGATGAATGGTCATCTAATGATGCTGGCGCTGATCTCGCAAAGTTTTAGCACATTACCTGTCGGGGTAAGCGGCATGAATGAATTTACTTTTCAAACATTGGCGAATTGGGGACAAGAAATTTTTAAATCTGGATTGCAACTATCACTTCCTGTGATAACTGCTTTATTGATTACCAACTTGGCCTTAGGAATTTTGACACGTGCCGCGCCTCAACTGAACATTTTTGCTGTCGGTTTTCCATTGACATTATCCATTGGTCTTTTTGTTTTGGCATTGAGTATGCCTTTCTATGCTCCTATTCTTGAAAGACTCGTGTACGATGCGCTGAATTTGATGATGGGAATCGTAAACGCCACAAAATTGGATATGCCTAAATAACAATTAAGAAAAACAGTTAAGCATAGAGAATTGATCTCGTTGTCGCGTTAAAACAAGTATTAGAATGAGGTGCACTACTAATCGATAAACAGATGCCATTTCTATCTTTTTTTGAAACAAGTCTATTAACTAAAAATTGTTACAGTAGGTATATTGATTTGATTCTTTAATTGCTTTCTTTTTGTTTGGTAGATTGAACATGACATTTAAGACGCGCTTGTTTGATTCGTTACGTAAAATTTCGTCAACAGATTCAGAGCCTGTTGACGAAGAGCAGGCTGATATGCTGAATGAACATGCGCAGTCGAATGATAATTCGGATGATGCGTTGACTTATGACCAACAAATACATATCACCAAAGATATTCAGCGTGAATTTGAAGATATTCATCATGAAAGACTAACCCTCGAAGATCAAACAATTAAAGAAGCCCGTCACCGTATTGAAGCCGAGAATAAAGCTCGCGTTGCCGCCGAAGCGCGCGCACGTGTTGAAGCAATCGCCAGAGCAGCGGCTGAGAATAGAATACAAGCGGAGGCTGAGGCAACGGAACAAGCACGATTGAGAGCAAAAGCGGAAGCATTAGCCGAACAAGAAGCAAATACACGCTACGAGCTTGAAAATAAAGCGCAACATTTAGCGGAAGAAAAATTTAAAGCGGATAAAGCACTTAATGCAATACTAGAATCAAAAGTTAAGGCTGAAAGTGTAATCGTTGAAAAAATGCAGCAACGTGTTGCGGAAGAAGCGGACGCCCTCGATAAAGCTCATTCGGCAGTTACGAAGGAAAAAGAAGCTGCTGAAGCAGCAAAACGAAAAGCTAAGCTAGCTGAAGAAGCAAGGCAGATTTCACTAAATATTCTCGAAACTGAAGCACACACAGCGCAGATCATCGAAGCAAAAATTCAAGAAGAACAAAATATACTCGCATCAGCGAAAGCACGAAAAATGGCTGAGGAACAAGCTTTAGCCGAAAAACAAAATGCCGCGAATCTAGAAGCGCAAGCACTTGAACAAGCGAAAAATCGACTCGAAGCGGAAAAAGCTAGTCATATTCAAAAGCAACATCGACTCCGAGCCGAAATATCTGCGACTCATGCAGCATTGGATCGAGTGGAAGCGGAGTCATTGGCAACTGAAAAAGCGCTACAAAGATTTGAGGCGGATCGGTGTGCAACGATTGCAGCACAAAATCGCACCGAAGCTGAAGCTGTTGCCAAGGAAATGGCGGAATCCATTATTTTGCAGGAAAATGCGGCCGCTGATTTGATCAAGTCACGTCTTGTCGTTGAATCTGAAACGCTTAAACAAATCACACAACGCACGCAAACTGAAACAGATGCGCTGGCTGCTGCCGAAACTAATTTACAAGTTGAAAAAGCAGCGACAGGAATTGCTCTAGCAAGAGAAAAAGCCGAAAAAGAGGCCGAAAAAGAATTTCAAAAACGCATAAAAGCGGATGAAAAAGCAATCAAAGAAGCAGAAGCGCGAGCGCAAGCTGAAATTGTTGCACGTAACGCAGCAAAGAAAAGAGTTGAGGCAGAAGCTAGGCTTAAAACCACTGCTGAAGCAAAAGCACAACTTGATGAGTTGATTGCACAGGAAACCCAGGTTAAGGTAGAAATTCAAGAACGCTTATTGGCGGATGCAAAAATTCGCGCACAGGCGCTTGACGATGCCAAGCAAGCTGCACTGGAGCGCTTAGAAATAGAGCAACGTATTACGGGACTTGCGATAACTCGAGCGCAAGCTAAAATTATCGCTAGTAACAAAGCCAAAGCCAAGCTCGAAGCTGAGAAGATTGCTACCAAAATAGCTTTAGAGAAAGCCAGAACCGAATCAGCAACGTTAATCGCCATACAAGAACGCATTAAATTGGAATCGCAAGCATTAGAAATCGCTACTGAACGAGAAACCGTCGAAATTATGGCTAAAGAAGCATTATTTGCTCGCTCTCAAGCAGATAAAGAAGCCACTGCCGCAGTTTCAGCACGAATTCGGGCTGACATCGCCGCCGCCACAGAGCATACACAACGTAAAAATGCTAAATGTATGTAGAGAGTTCAGGACAATTTAAAAATCTAATTACATTTATTGCTGGGTTATTTTCTGGCGGGTTGATTCTAGTTGTCTTCTTGAGGTATTTCTCATCATGCTACAATCTTTGAGATATTCCGAATTCTGAACAATGGGATCCCTTATGAAATACTCACCGCTTATTTTAATCAATCTCTCTGTAAACAACCCTAAATTTTCTTATAGCTTATCATTGATGCTGATCAGCTACAGTCTCAAAAACTATTCTTGTTTTTTGGATTCGGAATTCTCATTTTGAGGTTTATCAGTGTTTGCGTTTTCGTTATTGTTAGTATTTTCTTGAGAACTCTTTTGTGAATCATTCCATTGGACAGGATTGGAATGAGCATTATCTTTAAATCGAATTGGTTCCCCTAAGAAAATGTCTTTGTAGCATACGTACATTGAGGCATACATGGTTGGAAACAAAATTACCAATCCGGCGCCATAAGGCAGTACGGCTAGAAAAATCAGAATCGTTAAAACAATCATATACACTGATAGTGGAATGATATTGCGCAAACAAGCATAAAGGCTTTGTTGCATTGCCATAATGGGTGGCATTTTGTGAAATACCACCAACATCGGTGAAAACCAGCTTGCCATCATCAACGGGATCGATAACGTGAGTAGAATGAGAAGTGAAGTCAGCATACTGCTCATGACTCCCATCAGCTCTGTTTCATCGACCCGCTTGCCATATAACAACATATCAGTCATTTGAGGACCGCCGATAACAGCCGCTAAACCAGAAACCAAAATTAAACCCGTCAAATAAATACCACCAATTGTAATCAGCGCGGCTAAATGACTCTCGATCGCAGAAAACAAATGAGTGATTTCGAGTGGTTTCCCTTCTTCAAGATCACGGCATCCTAACATAATGCCACCAAGCAAAGCGGGGTAAATCAGTGTAAAAATAAAGCTCCCAGCGAAGGGAATCAACGCAGCCGATATTGCAATTAATAGTAGAGCTCCACAAATAAACACCCAACCAAGCGGTGTTCTTCTGAACAAGTAAAAACCGCTGAGGAGCCACTGTAAACCTTGCTTGGCATCGACTTGACGAATTTCCATAAATTTTTCTCCAAAAATTGGATTGAACGTGTCAGTGAGTTAGATGAATAAGTTTTATACTAGCTCAGCTACATTATCTCTATGATTTTTTAATATTTGTTTGAAATGATTTGGATCTTTCGCATGCGTTAATTCACCAGCACGTGGTAAGTATAAGTCGTACAGGCGCGAAACCCAAAATCTTAGTGCGGCTGCGCGTAACATTGCGGGCCAAGCATCTCTTTCTAAAGGAGAGAGTGGGCGTATCATTTGATATCCCTTTAATAATGAATAAATACATTCCGTATTGATCATTTTCTTTTCATCCATGCACCAATCATTGGCGACAATGGCTAAGTCGTATAAAAAACTGTCATTGCAAGCAAAATAAAAATCGATGATACCGCTCAGTTTATTATTGATAAATAAAACATTATCTCGGAACATATCCGCGTGAATCACGCCTTGCGGTAAATGTTCATTGTGTTGATTTGATTGAAAATCTAATTCTGTATGCAATAAATCCTTCTCTACAGGTGACAAAAATTGTGCAATTTCGGGTGCTCTGGCTTGCCACCACTGAAAACCACGTGGATTTGGCATATGTTGCGGAAAGTTTCTTCCGGCCAAATGCATTTTTGCCAGCGTCATGCCCATTTCTTGACAATGTTCTGGCGTGGGGTGAATAAGGGATTCTCCGGGTAAGAAAGTGACAATGGCTGCAGGTTTATGGTTTAGTTCAGTGAGAACCTCTTGGTTAACAGTACGAATAGGCGTTGGACAAGGAATCGTGTGCCGAGATAAATGCAGCATTAAGTCGAGATAGTAGGGTAGCTCGTTTTTTGTCAGTTTTTCGAATAAAGTTAAGACAAATTTCCCTTGCGTGGTGGTGACAAAGTAATTGGTGTTTTCAATGCCCGAAGCAATGCCTTTGAGTTCAAGCAATGTTCCTAGGTCATATTGATTTAACCAGGCAGTCAGTTCATCTTCGCTAACATGTGTAAAAACAGACATGAATGAATAGTATGGGTAGAAAAAAACTAGGATTGTGAGTGGAGCAAACTAAAATCTAAAAAACTGCCACATAGGCGGACTGACATTGGGGCCTCCCGCATCGCTATTGGGATGAGAATGGTGATCCGCGATGGTGTTTTTCTTAAGATAGTATGGCGGACCAATGCGTGGAATAACTTTGATCATATATAATTCGCCATTAACACGGTGTTCTTCGATCTTATCCTCACCACGTTGAATGATTGTAACTTGGCTCTCCAGTTCGGGGTCAGGCTGAGCTTCTAATTCCGGAGGATCAGGTTCTGGGATTGGTATTAGGTTATCCGGATGCGAAGGATGTTTCAGCGGCTTCTTGGGCTGTTCGGACTGAGCCATGCTCAGTAAGGGAAAGCTAAATAATAACAATGTCAAAATAAATACGCGCATATGAGTTCCTAACCAAGAGGAAGACCCGGTATTGTACCTAAAATTACCAACCACGGTTTATAGATTAAGCTGGATTTCCCGTTCGGCGGCGGTAAGTTCAAATCCGCAGGTTTCGTAGTGTTTAAAAATCGCATTAACGACTTCTTTCGGTTCATCAATTAGTTGGATTAAATTCATATCTTCCGAGGAAATGAATCCTTCTGTTACCATCATTTGTTTAAACCAATCGACCAAGCCACGCCAGAATTGCGAATAAACAAGAATAATAGGCATTTTGCGAGTTTTACCCGTTTGCACTAATGTAAGCGCTTCCATAAGTTCATCCATCGTTCCAAATCCGCCAGGCATCACGACATAGGCGGTAGAAAATTTGATAAACATATATTTACGCGTAAAAAAATGTTTAAAAGTTTGACTGATGTCTTGAAAGTCATTGCCTCGTTGTTCATGAGGTAACTGGATATTTAAACCGACGCTCGGCGATTGGCCGAAATAAGCGCCTTTATTGGCTGCTTCCATAATGCCAGGACCGCCACCGGATATGACAGCAAAACCTGCATCCGACAATGCTTTGGCAATTTGCTCGGCTAAACGGTAGTGGGGGCTGTCGGGAGTGGTGCGCGCACTACCAAAAATACCGACTGCGGGTTGAATTGCTTCAAGACTTTCCGTGCCTTCCACAAACTCTGCCATAATTCTGAATAATCGCCATGATTCTTTCGCAGACCACGGTTGATCGGAAACGGGCTGAATCAGGGGCTTATTATGTTGGTTCATAGGAAATTAATAATGAAAACACTGTTATTGGTAGATGGTTCTTCGTATTTATATCGTGCTTTTCATGCACTGCCGGATTTGCGTAATCAAGACAATGAGCCAACAGGAGCTATTCACGGTGTATTGAACATGTTGCGCCGTTTGCGAAAAGATTATCAAGCGGATTATAGCGCGTGTGTATTTGATGCAAAAGGTAAAACTTTTCGTAATGACCTTTTCGTCGAATACAAAGCGAATAGAGCGGCTATGCCGCAGGATTTGGTATCGCAGATAGAACCATTGCATGCATGCATTCGTGCGTTGGGTTGGCCGATCTTGATGATCGATGGAGTAGAGGCGGATGACGTGATTGGAACTTTGGCCAAGCAATCCGCTGAAGCGGATTATCGATGCATTATTTCTACCGGTGATAAAGACATTGCCCAATTAGTTAATGATCAAGTGACATTGGTAAATACTATGAGCGGAGAAATACTCGATAAAGCCGGAGTAGCCGAGAAATTTGGTGTACCACCGGAACGCATGTTGGATTATTTGATGTTAGTGGGAGATACTTCGGACAACGTTCCTGGTGTTGAGAAAGTCGGTCCTAAAACTGCGGTAAAGTGGCTGACACAGTATGGTTCTTTGGATAATATCGTTGCACAAGCTAATGAAATAAAAGGAGTGGTTGGCGAAAATTTACGTCGAGCGATAGAGTGGTTTGATACCTCGTACGAATTGATTAAAATTAAATGTGATGTGGATTTACCTGTCACAATCACTGATCTCACTTTTAAGCCACAAGACACAGAGCAGCTTATAGCGCTTTATCAAAAACTCGATATGAAGACTGCATTGCGTGAATTGCACCAACACAATCATGATGAATTGAGCAAGAAAGGCAATAATACGCAATCGACTTTGTTTGCAGAATACAATCCGGTCGTTCGTGTTGATTCTTCGCGCTACGAAACGATTTTGACAGATTTGCAATTGCAAGATTGGATAACGAAACTTGGCACTGCCTCATTAGTATCAGTCGATTGCGAAACTACCAGTTTATCGCCAATGCAAGCGCAGTTGGTGGGCATATCATTTTGTATTGAAAAAGAGCGAGCGGTTTATCTTCCATTAATGCACCGTTATGCCGGTGTGCCTACTCAGATTCCGTTCGATAAAGCTTTATCATTATTGAAACCTTGGTTGGAAAATGAACAAAAATTTAAGCTTGGGCAGAATTTGAAATATGACAAACACATATTTGCTAATCATGGCATACAGTTAAATGGTGTTGTGCACGATACGATGTTGCAATCATATGTGCTGGATTCAAATCGTTCGCACAACATGGATAGTCTAGCGCTGCGGCATTTGGATGTGCAAACGATTAAATATGATGACGTGACAGGAAAAGGCGTTAAGCGTATTGGTTTTGATGAAGTTACGATCGATGTGGCGACCGAATATGCGGCTGAGGATGCGGATATTACATTACGCTTGCATCAAGCACTGCATCCGCAGATTCAACAAAATGATCGGTTAAATAAAATCTATCGTGATATCGAAATGCCGATTCTTGATGTACTGTTTGAGATGGAGCGTAATGGCGTGCTACTCGACTATGCGTTATTGCAGCAGCAAAGTAGTGAGCTTGGAAAAAAAATGCATGCATTGGAATTACAAGCGCATACGGTTGCGAATCAATCATTTAATTTAAATTCACCGAAGCAAATTCAAGAAATTTTGTTTCATCAATTGAAATTGCCAGTCATTAAAAAAACGCCCACTGGCATACCTTCCACTGATGAAGACGTGCTGCAACAACTTGCTCTCGATTATCCTTTACCGAAAATCTTGTTGGAATATCGAGGGTTGGCGAAATTGAAATCAACTTATACCGATAAATTGCCTTTGATGAAAAATCCAAACACAAGCAGAGTGCATACTAATTATTCGCAAGCTGTGGCAGTGACAGGGCGTTTGGCAAGCTCTGATCCGAATTTGCAGAATATTCCGATTCGGACCATGGAGGGCCGGAGGATTCGGGAAGCTTTTATTGCACCACCTGATTATCAAATTGTTTCTGCAGATTATTCTCAAATTGAACTGCGCATCATGGCACATATTTCCCAAGATGAAGGATTGCTAAAAGCGTTTTCTGCTGGAGAAGATATCCATAAGGCGACTGCTGCAGAAATTTTTGGTATTCAGGTCGACCAAGTCGATTCAGAACAACGCCGCTTCGCCAAAGTAATTAATTTTGGTTTGATTTATGGAATGTCGGAATTCGGCTTGGCTTCTCAACTCGGAATTGCACGCAGTGCCGCGCGGACATATATGGAGCGCTATTTCTCGCGCTATCCTGGAGTGGAAAAATACATGCAGCTCACCCGAGAAAAAGCGAGGCAAGCAGGTTATGTGGAAACGGTATTGGGACGACGTCTATGGTTGCCTGAAATTAATCATAGCAATGGAAACCGCCGTCAGGGCGCAGAGCGTGCCGCTATCAATGCACCCATGCAAGGCACTGCCGCCGATATCATTAAATTATCGATGATAGCGGTAGCAAAATGGTTAAAAAAAGAAAAGCTGCAGAGCAAATTGATTATGCAAGTTCACGATGAATTGGTGCTAGAAGTGCCTGAAACTGAGTTAACGCGAGTGCAAGAATTTCTGCCGAAATGCATGGGGAGCGTTTTAAAGTTAGATGTGCCTCTATTGATGGAAATAGGTATCGGAAATAATTGGGATCAGGCGCATTAGAAATTCAATAACTTTGATACGCCTGAATCAGCTTCAATTAATCCCTGGTTTCAACTTGCATCAATGGGCCTGTTTCAATAGTTTCCGCTGTTCTAGCTTTTCTTCTGGTTCTTTTGGGAACAACTATTTCTTCTTGAGCGGCTTGTTGAATTTTGTCAACAGGCGTTTCAACCATCACTAAGCCGCTTTTTTCGATGTTCTGCTGTAATTCGCGAGTTGTGTTATGCGAATTAGCTATTTTTTTTGATGAGGTGAGATCTGCTGTTCGTGAATCTAGCAGAGAATTGTCTTTACTCTCTGCTATTTTTTCAGCTTTTTTTTTCTGCTGAATAGGATCGTTGTGGCTGCTATCGTTATTGGTTTCGCTCAGGCTGTCGACATATTCTGCAAGAGTCGGAGATGTTTTGGTTTCGACAGGAGAAGAACTAATTGAATGATGGGCAACCTCAGGTAAATGATCTAATGTATTCGCCAGTTCCTCAGAAACAACAATTACTTCTTCATTGGTAGAGGGATCTCTCGAACGATTCGCCATATTTCGTGTTTTTGCGCCACGGAATCGACGCGAGCGTCTCCGTGTATCCGATCTTGGAGAAGCATCTGTATCGATTTCTTTTTCAGTGACGATATTATCGTCACTCGGTATTACATTAGGCTCGTGAATAAATTCTATGGTGCTTTCAGCTTCTAGATTAGCGCGAGTCTGGGTAATTGGAGCTTCAGTAATATCTGAGTCTGCGATGCTATTACCAGATAAATTCTTTTGTTTATGTTGCTTGTTATGTATAGGACCTTTCGCGACATCATTTTTGTTTCGACCACGGCGTGAACGGTTTCTGGATTTTTCTGCCGGAGATCTCGTTTTTTCTATAGATTGCTTGGTTTCTTCATCAGCTTTATTGTTTGTGGGTTTAAACCAATTAAAAAATTTATCGATAAAGGAAGATTCCCTCGTCTTATCTTCTCGCAGCGGTGCAGGTTGAGCAGGTGTAACACCTTGAACGGCAGCTTTTTGTGGTATGGGTTTGGTTTTCTTATCAAATGTTGCTTGATCAGTGCTGTCCTCATTACTCTTTTCAACCATCCTATAGCTTGGTGTTGGTACCTCGCTCGATTTGATGTCTTCATGACGCAAGCGCGTGATGGTGTAATTCGGCGTTTCGATATGAATATTAGGAATTAAAACGATATCTATTTTTTGCTTGAGTTCAATATCATAAATTTCCGCGCGCTTTTCGTTTAATAAATATGTAGCAACATCCACGGGCAATTGAACATGAAGCGTATTGGTGTTTTCTTTTAAAGATTCTTCTTGAATGATGCGCAGGATATGCAACGCTGATGAATCTGTGCCACGTATGAAACCTGTACCGTTACAGCGCACGCATGAAATATAATTACCTTCCCCTAGCGAAGGGCGCAGACGCTGACGTGAAAGCTCTAATAAGCCAAAACGTGAAATCTTTCCAACTTGAATACGGGCTCTGTCTTGTCGAAGTGCTTCATGCAACCGTGCTTCAACATCACGTTGGTTGCGTTGAATATCCATATCGATAAAATCAATTACGATTAATCCGCCTAAATCACGCAATCTTAGTTGACGCGCAATTTCTTCGGCTGCCTCGAGATTGGTGTTTAAGGCTGTGTGCTCGATATCCAATCCTCGAATGGCGCGTGCAGAATTAACATCGACAGAAACCAGTGCTTCGGTGTGATCAATCACTATAGAACCACCTGAAGGCAGCGATACTTGACGTGAATAAGCCGTTTCAATTTGATGTTCAATCTGGAAACGAGAAAACAAAGGAATATCGTCTTGATAATATTTCAAGCGATCCACATTGGCCGGCATGACGTGCGACATGAATTGACTGGCTTGCTCGAATATTTCTCGACTATCGATTAAAATTTCACCAATTTCGTGATTAAAGTAATCGCGAATCGCGCGGATGACCAAGCTACTTTCTTGATAAATGAGAAATACACCGTCTTGATTATTGGCAGCCGTTTCAATAGCTGACCAAAGTTGTGTTAAATAATTTAAATCCCATTGTAATTCTTCCGCGCTTCGACCTATTCCAGCCGTTCTGGCAATGATGCTCATGCCTTCGGGAACCTGTAGCTGCGCAAGAACATCACGCAAATCATTACGCTCTTCACCGGTAATGCGACGCGATACGCCACCGCTATTAGGATTGTTGGGAATTAAGACTAAATAACGGCCTGCAAGAGATATGTACGTGGTAAGTGCAGCACCTTTGTTTCCCCGCTCATCTTTATCGACTTGAACAATAAGTTGTTGTCCTTCATGCAAAAGTTCTTGCATGCGGATGTTGTTAAAATCGACGTTCTCACCAAAGCAGGACTGAGAGATTTCTTTAAAAGGCAGAAAGCCATGTCGTTCACACCCGTAATCAACAAATACGGCCTCTAAGCCAGGTTCGATACGCGTAATTGCGGCTTTATAGATATTACTTTTTCTTTGTTCTTTACCAATGGATTCGATATCTAGGTCAATGAGTGTTTGACCGTTTACAATAGCAACGCGCAGCTCTTCGGGCTGTGTTGCGTTAAATAACATTCGTTTCATTTACAACAAACCCTGTGTATCTTAATTGTTAGTATTCTGATAATAAATCTATTATCAGATTGATTTATTTTATTTATGTAGTTGTAACGAAGCTTTGTTGCAGTGTTCTTATTATGATTAGTTTTTTTCAATTATTATTTGAATTTTCTTTAAAAAAGAGTTAATTTTTGTTTGATCGCATCTATTAGTTTTGTATTAATGAACTTTTAAAGTGATGAGCTATTTTGCTAAGATTTTATTTACTCTCCTATGATCAGGATAATTATAATCTAAACCTCAATCAAATTCTTTAATGATTTAAGTTGGTTGCACAAATATTTATTATGACTGTATGATTTATGTCATAAGTTATTAAAGCGCAATAAATTATTTAGCCAAATTAAGTTGGCGATAAAAAATGTGAATCCTAAGGAATTATATATTTTTTAAATTGAATTGAATATAAAATTATAGCTTTTAGAAACTCAATTGCTTTATAAATATTATTTATAAGTGGTTAGTAACGATAAAAATATTTTTTATTAATCAAGGAATATAAA
>JAJHPK010000092.1 GCA_020890945.1 Nitrosomonas sp. | reverse complement strand
CAATTAATGATGGGCTTTTTAGCCCATTTTTTATTTGTAATCGACTATGGAATTTGAAGCGTTAATAGCATCAACTCTTGAAGGAATGGGCTATGAGTTGATTGAAATAGAGCAATCGGGGCATAACAAATTATTAAGAATATTTGTAGATAAAAACGAAGGTATTAATATTGATGATTGCGTCACTATTAGTAATCATTTGACTCGATTACTGACGGTTGAAAATATTGATTATGGTCGCCTGGAAGTGTCTTCCCCGGGATTAGATAGACCACTAAAAAAGGAAGCTGATTTTGCTCGTTTTGAACAAGAAACGATCAAGTTAAAATTGCGTATTCCAGTTGAAGGGCAAAGAAATTTTATAGGAATCTTGCGCGAAGCAAGAAATGGTGTAATTAAGCTTGAAGTAGAAGGAAAATTATTGGATTTTGAATTGAGCAACCTCATGAAAGCTCGTTTAGTTCCAAAACTTTAACCGCATAGATTTGAATGGAGAACTATGAGCCGAGAAATTTTACTGCTGGTAGATGCATTAGCGCATGAGAAAGCGGTCGAAAAAGAAATTATTTTTATGGCACTTGAACTCGCATTAGCTTCTGCTACCAAAAAACGCTTTCAAGAAGACATTGAAACTCGGGTCTCCATTAATAAGCAAACAGGCGATTATGAATCGTTTCGCCGTTGGCTAGTAGTGGAGGATGGAACCGTAGAAAATCCGGTACGCCAGATTTCTCTTAGCGATGCACAGCAAATACACGAAGGTATTCAATTAAACGATTATCTTGAGGAACCGCTGGAAGCAATAGAGTTTGGACGTATTGGCGCGCAAGCGGCAAAGCAAGTCATTTTTCAAAAAATTCGCGAAGCGGAACGTGAACAAACACTAAATCAGTTTCTTGAAAGAGGTGATTATTTAGTTAACGGTACTATCAAACGCATAGAACGTGGCAATGCAATTATAGAATCAGGCAAAATTGAGGCAGAACTTCCACGCGAGCAAATGATCCCGAAAGAAAATCTACGCGTAGGTGATCGTGTTCGTGCTTACTTGCATAGAATTGATCGTGCTTCGAGGGGACCACAATTAAAATTGTCACGTATTTCGCCGGAATTTTTAATGAAGCTATTTGAGCTAGAAGTTCCCGAAATCGAAGAAAGAATGATCGAAATTAAAGTTGCTGCACGAGATCCCGGTTCGCGCGCTAAAATTGCGGTTAAATCTAATGATGCTCGAATTGATCCTATTGGCACTTGTGTCGGTATGCGTGGTTCTCGAGTACAAGCGGTTATCAGCGAACTCGCTGGAGAGCGTATTGATATTATTTTATGGTCAGAAGATCCTGCAACTTTTATCATCAATGCATTAGCCCCAGCCGAAATTAGCAGTATCATGGTCGATGAAGAAAAGCACAGCATGGATATTGCTGTTGATGATGAGAATTTAGCACAAGCTATTGGTCGAGGCGGACAAAACGTGCGCCTTGCTTCCGAATTAACTGGCTGGGAACTCAATATCATGACTATTGATGAGTCTAAAGCCAAGCATGAAAAAGAAACTTCGCAAATTAGCCAGCTTTTCATGGAAAAATTGGATGTTGATCAGGAAATCGCTGAAATACTAGTGCAAGAAGGTTTTGCTACATTAGAAGAAGTCGCCTATATTCCAATAAACGAAATGTTGGAAATTGAATCTTTAGATGAAGAAACTGTTCACGAGATACGAAATCGAGCGCGTAATGTCTTATTGACGGACGCCATCGCCAAAGAAGAAAAAGTTGAGCATTTGACTGAAGATTTACTTGCATTAGAAGGAATGGACAATGATATCTTACGTCAATTAACGTCGCAAGGTATCAATACTCAGGCTGACTTAGCTGATCTTGCCGCTGACGATTTGGTCGAGATGACAGGGATAGAAATTGAACGTGCCAGTCAGCTTATTATGAAAGCACGTGAACCATGGTTTTCTTAAATTAAAGTATCATCAACAAATAAATCGTAATGAATATTATTCTATTATTTGCTGATAATATTCATTACAGAGAGGTTATAGATTATAAATGGCTCAAATCAGTGTAGAACAATTTGCTCGTGAATTAGGCTTGCAGCCTACAATTTTACTCGAACAGCTGAAAGCTGCTGGAGTGAAAAAAGTAATGACTGAAGATGCTTTGACTGAGCAAGATAAAACACAACTTCTCGAATACCTGAGAAAAACACATGGCGCTTCAGAAGCAAAAAACAAAATTACCCTGACACATCGTCAAACCACTGAAATTAGAAAATCAGATAGCACTGGACGTCCACGAACAATTCAAATCGAAGTTAGAAAAAAACGCGTACTACAAAAAACTGCTGTTGCTCAAGCCGTGCAAGAAGCCCCTCCTCCGGTCGATGTGCCATCAGTAAAAACACCTACGGTTCCAATTTCTACCAATAAAGAAAATTTCGCTATTGATGCCGAAGAACTCGCGTTGCGTGAAGCTGAAGCAAGAAAACAGGCGGAATTAATTGCTCGTCAAACAGAAGAAATCAAGTTGAAAAAGGCTCGAAAAAAAGCTGAAACCCCAGACGACAAGAAAAAAGAATTGCAGCCTGTTAGCCCTGTACCAGAAACTACTTCTGCGACCGATAGTACAACCCAATCACATGAAACAGTAAAGTCAGTTGCATCAACCGAAGCTACACCAAACGTGGCGACAAGTTCTACCGCATCTGCTCAAACTAAAACAGCCACACCAGGCAATCTTGCAGAAGGTACGTTGCACAAACCAGTCGTTGCAACCGAAGATAAAACAGACAAAAAGAAAAAACAGATTAAAGAACAATCCAAGGAACAAAGCGCTTGGAAGGACGAAAGCGTCAAAAAACGTGCTTTTAAAACGCGTAACGAAATTTCAAGCTCAGGTTGGCGCACGCCACGGAAAGACAAACATAGTAGTAAGCAGACTCTTGTTGAAGACACCAATCAACATGCATTCTCAGCTCCTACTGAACCGATTGTGCGTGAAATTATGGTACCTGAAACAATTTCTGTCGCCTCCTTAGCACAGAAAATGTCAGTTAAAGCTGCCGATGTGATTAAAGTCTTGATGAAAATGGGTAGCATGGTGACCATTAATCAGATGCTCGATCAAGACACTGCCATGATTGTTGTCACAGAAATGGGACATACTGCTAAGTATGCGGAAATTGATAACCCTGAAGCTTTTTTAACCGACCAAGATACTTCTAACACTGAAGCGGTATTAGAATCGCGTGCACCAGTTGTTACCGTAATGGGACATGTCGATCACGGTAAAACTTCGTTACTCGATTATATTCGCCGCACGCGAGTCGCAAGTGGTGAAGCGGGTGGCATTACCCAGCATATTGGCGCTTATCACGTCGAAACCGATCATGGTATGGTCACCTTCTTGGATACACCGGGCCATGAGGCATTTACCGCTATGCGCGCACGTGGGACCAAAATCACCGATATAGTAATCTTGGTAGTTGCTGCAGATGACGGTGTTATGCCGCAAACGATTGAAGCAATTCACCATGCCAAAGCTGCAAAAATTCCAATTATTGTTGCTGTTAACAAAATTGATAAACCGGAAGCGAATCCAGAGCGTATTCGACACGAATTGGTCAGTCATGAGGTTGTTCCAGAAGATTGGGGTGGCGACACCATGTTTGTCGAAGTTTCTGCAAAAGCTGGCACGGGAATCGATAGCTTGCTGGAAAGTATTTTGTTGCAAGCGGAAGTGCTTGAACTAAAAGCGCCTTCCAACACTCCAGCCAAAGGAGTGGTAATCGAGTCAAGATTGGATAAGGGGCGTGGGCCCGTCGCAACTATTTTGGTGCAATCCGGTGTTCTCAATCGCGGTGACGTATTATTAGCAGGAGCGGTCTACGGAAAAGTGCGCGCCATGAACGATGAAAATGGCAAAGCTATCAAAACAGCCGGCACGTCGATTCCTGTTGAAATTCAGGGTCTCGCCGAAGTTCCCGAAGCTGGAGAGACCGTAATTGTTCTTAATGATGAACGCAAAGCACGTGAAATCGCGCTATTCCGGCAAGGCAAGTATCGCGATGTTAAACTAGCTAAACAACAAGCCGCGAAACTTGAAAATATTTTCGATCAGCAAGACGATGTCAAAATTCTAGCTTTGATTATCAAATCAGACGTGCAAGGTTCATGCGAAGCTTTGGCTTACGCCCTGCAAAAACTCTCCACCGACGAAGTCAAAGTCAACATCGTGCATAGCGGCGTAGGCGCTATCATTGAATCGGACATTAATCTATCGCTTGCTTCGAAAGCAGTCGTCATTGGCTTTAACGTGCGTGCCGATGCCAGCGCTCGTAAACTGATCGCGTCCAGCGGCGTCGACGTGCGTTATTACAACATCATTTACGAAGCGGTTGACGAAATCAAAGCAGCGCTTTCTGGAATGATTTCGCCTGATCGCAAAGAGCATATACAGGGCATGGTGGATATTAGAGAAATTTATCGCATCCCTAAAGTTGGAACGGTTGCCGGTTGTTATGTGCTTGATGGAATCGTGAAAAGAAATTCAATGGTCAGAGTAATTCGTGATGGTTTAATCTTGCACAGCGGTGAATTGGATTCATTAAAACGTTTCAAAGACGATGCAAAAGAAGTGCGAGAAGGATTTGAATGCGGTATCTCATTAAAGAATTTCAATGATTTACTAGTAGGTGATCAACTCGAAGTTTACGAGATCGTTGAAACAGCTCGCACGTTATAATTTTTTTGATTCGGAAACAATAGACTATGATTAAGAGTCAAGAAAATTCGCGTACCTTGCGTGTTGCTGATCAAATACAACGCGAATTGGCCGATCTGCTGCAACACGAAATCAAAGATCCTCGCGCTAAAAACATCACGATCACTTCAGTGGAAGTAACGCGAGATTATAGTCATGCCAAAGTGTTTTATTCCATACTTGGTAATTCTGAAGAAATTTTCCTCGCTCAAAACGGCTTGGAAAATGCTAAGGGTTTTTTACGTTCACAATTATCGCATCGTATGCAATTACGAATTACACCGCAATTAAATTTTGTTTACGATGAATCGATTGAACGTGGCACACGTTTGTCCAAATTGATCGACGATGCAGTCGCACAAGATAAGGTCTTGCAACAAAACAATCTCGAATAATAATGTCAAACGGACTGATCGTTTGATGATTTTCCACCTAGCGCTATTAAACAAATTACGAAACGAAATATCAGCGGTATCCTGTTATTAGATAAAGTATTAGGCGACTCTTCCAATAAAGCTGTTCAATCAATAAAACGGCTTTTCTCCGCCACAAAATGTGGACACACAGGAACTCTCGACCCAATGGCAACGGGACTGCTACCACTTTGCCTTGGTGAAGCAACCAAGTTTTCTTCGATGCTTTTAGGTGCCGATAAAACCTATCAAGCCACATTGAAATTAGGTCATCTGAGTACAACAGGCGATAGAGAAGGTACAATCTGTGAAATTCCTGAATATACAGTCCCTCCCCTACACCATTGCCAGCACGTACTATCGCAGTTTATTGGAACAATTAATCAAATCCCACCGATGTATAGCGCACTCAAATACCAAGGAGTGCCGCTCTATACCTATGCTAGAGAAGGAAAGGTCATCGATCGACCTACACGACAAATACAGATTTATCAAATCGACATAGAATCACTCATCGATAACGAATTAAGTGTAACCGTTCATTGCAGCTCGGGTACTTATATTCGGACACTGGCGGAAGATATTGGCAAAGCATTAGGATGTGGAGGCGCTTATTTGACGCAACTCCGCCGCACACGAATTGATTGTTTTGATATTACTCAAGCGCAAACGATAGAAATGTTCAAAAATATAGATACACAAACTCCCGATCACTATTTATTACCGGTAGATTGTCTACTACAAAAATTCCCATCGATTATTTTGGATGATGAAGCGGTAACGCATATTACACAAGGCCGTGTTGTTTCAAATCAACTGAAAAACCTGCTGCCTGTAAATACAACCATACGGCTTTATAATCGGCAACAACAATTTATCGGTTTGGGAACCGTGACTGAAAATCAAAATATCATCACAAAACGTTTAATGGCAGCCAATGCTAATTTGTACTAGCTCGGGGCTGTAAATTAGACTGCGCCAACTACCTGTGTGCTAAACATACTCAATCAGTCGATCCTCAAATTCTGTCATAAACCGATTTAAAGCAGTTTTCCAGTTTTTTATCGGTATCATCCATTTTCTGAAAGCTTCCTGAATTGCCAGAAAGGTATTTTTTTTAGTGGAATCATCAGTTGGAAGCAGCTTGCGTTTTTTGACCACTTTTTCCGGATAACGCTGATGAGCGATTCGATGGCATTGGTTGTATAGATGGCTTTTCGAATATCCTCGGAATAATTAAAGAGTGTACCGATGTATGCGGCAAACTGATCCAGCGCTAGCAAGGCTTCCTCACAGTTACAGACTGATAGAGGCCTTGCAAAATCCGGAAAATGTTTTGCTTGAATTTAATTTTGAGCTTATTAGTAAGTTTGTGAGTATTTTTCAGCTGTTTTTCTGTAGTATGCTGAGGAGTTGGAGTTGTCTTAATTTGATGGACAGTTTTTTCATGGCATCAAGAAAGTCTCGACTTGTGAAAGCAGACTGCAGTTTATTGCGATTTTATTATTCTCAAAGTCCTATGCATAACTGACTTTATCAAATGTGTTAGTTATGTAAGCATTTGATTTAGTTATGATAAAATGAACAGAAAAGCTCAAAAAAATAGTTATGCAGCGGTCTCTCCAGGTGAATATGGCCAGCCTTGCTTAAGTTTTGCTTTTCCAGGAGCGCTGTCGATCAATTCACATTCCGGGGAGGCGAAAAAAACTTTCAGCCATTGCGTTATCACAAGCATCGCCCACAATACCCATCGAAGGGCGCATGCTCATTTCCTTGTATCGCTTGCCGAACTCAACGCTGATATATTGTGTGGATTCAACTGGTCGTCGCAACACGTTTGATCATGGAGGTATTTATGGGACGACCGACAAAATGGATGCAAAAGTTGACGAAGAGAGGGGCGATACGCTCACCAGATGCGCCGTCACTTCGCA
>JAJHPK010000017.1 GCA_020890945.1 Nitrosomonas sp. | reverse complement strand
ATGCGTTAATCCTTCATTTTCATCTTGATCAATGCCGACATAAAACTGTTCTGTCATTTTTGTGTTCTCACTGGAGTCCATATCAATTGATTCATACTGTTTAAAAAATTACCCTGCTATTTATTGGTTTCGTGTTGTGCTTTCGCTTGAGTATTAAAGCAATCTAAAATGTGATGCGTCATATTTTTAGCTAATTCTTCCTCGCCAAAGAATACGGCGTTGATCGAATCATCTTGTCGCAACATCTTGGTTTCATCCGCACTCAGAGAATACAGCACAATTTCAATTTGTGGATTGAGAGTACGCGCGGTATCGATCATTTGACGAATATTCACCAGATCTGTCGTTGCGATGACAAGCATGGCGGCATCTTTGATATGTGCCTGAATCAATACCGAGGGGTCGGCCGCGTCTCCATAGACCGCATTAATACCTTGCTTGCGCAAATCTTGCACCAATTCGCGATTTTGCTCGGCGACAATGTAAGGAATCTCTTTTTCGTGAAGTGCTGTGCCGATCCTTTCTCCAACATGGCCATAACCGACCAGCACAACCTGGCCTTGCAGAAATTTACGTTCCGTAGACGTGGGTAGTTCCGCATACGGATCATCACGATATTCATATTTACGAGCTAATGCTGAATATTTCAATATCCAACGTCGAATCGGTGCAATAACGGCGAATGCTAAGGGATTAAAGGCAATCGAAATGATAGCACCTGCCAGAACTAAACTCATCCCTTCAGGAGGTAAAAGACCTAACGATAGGCCCAATCCAGCTAGGATAAAAGAAAATTCTCCGATTTGACCTAAACTGGCTGCAACTGTTAACGCCGTATTCAACGGATAACGTAACACTAAAACCAGCAGCATGGCAGCTAAGGATTTTCCGACAATGATGATTGCAACGACATTTAATACTCGAATAGGATCTTCGATTAATACCTTAGGATCAAACAACATGCCTACCGAAACAAAAAATAACACAGAAAATGCATCTCGCAATGGCAATGATTCCTCAGCAGCGCGATGACTGAAGCGTGATTCCCGCATCACCATGCCGGCAAAAAAGGCACCTAATGCAAACGATACGTTAAATAATTTTGCAGCACCAAAAGCGATGCATATGGCTGTGGCAATTACCGCCAGAGTGAACAATTCCCGTGAACCTGTACTGGCTACTTGCCATAATAACCAAGGCAGAAAACGACGACCGACAATCAGCATTAACGCAATAAATGCTGAGACTAATAACAACGTCATCCCGATGGTGTACCACAAGGGGTCTGATGTATTTGCATTTTCAGTAGTGCCGCCGAGCATGACTGAAAACGTAGGAAGTAACACCAAAATGAGTACCGTTACCAAATCTTCCACAATCAACCAACCTACTGCAATGCGACCATTCATGGTTTCCAACAAGCCGCGGGATTCGATTGCTTGCAACAGCACTACGGTACTGGCGCAGGATAAAGACAATCCGAGAACCAAGCCTTCACCAAAACTCCAACCCCAACTGGTTGCCATGATGGTACCGAGAACCGTAGCAACAGCCATTTGTACAATGGCACCTGGAAGCGCAATACGTTTAACCGAAAGTAAGTCTTCCAGAGAAAAATGCAATCCTACGCCAAACATCAACAGCATGACCCCAATTTCAGAGAGTTGCGCCGCTATTTCAATATCTCCCACAAAGCCTGGTGTAGTGGGGCTTATAACAATTCCCGCTAACAAATAGCCGACTAATGCAGGAGTTTTGAGCCGTTCAGCAATGAAGCCAAAAACTAACGCTAATCCGAATGCCGCAGCAATAGTACTGATAAGCGTGATGTTGTGATCCATTTATTCTTCCTGTCATTTATAGGTAGTTTTTGAATGCAGTCAATTACAGTTTTTTATTATGTGTTTTATGGTGAAATGACATGAATTTTAAATTGATCTAGTGATAATTTCCTTAGCGTGCCGCCATTTTAAACTTTAACGAATCTCTTGACTAAGGTGTTTTGCCTGACTACTATTAAAATGGAAGCAATATCCTATTGCTTTTTCTTTACGTTTCTTTAACTACTATTTAATCACTATAAGGAAGAATTATGTTTGAGATTAAAAAAACGTTACTCGTCGCAATGTTACCTGCTTTGTTATCTGTCACATTAGCAACTTCTGTGAAAGCTTCAGATGAACACCATCAACATGGTAAAGACCACAATTTCGGTTTTTTCACTAAAGAAAATGCGTTGTTAACACCAAAAAATTATCGTGAATGGATTTTTGTTGGTGCGCCAGTTACTCCAAAAGATATGAACGATGGTAAACCTGCTTTCCCTGAATTCCATAATGTTTACATTGATCCAACCAGCTGGAATCACTGGAAAAAAACAGGCGAATTCCGTGATGGTACCGTGATTGTTAAAGAATTGGTAAGTGTTGGAACGAAAGAATCAGCAAGCGGAAATGGCTACTTCCAAGGCGAATTTAATGGTATTGCTGCAATGGTAAAAGATTCAAAACGCTTTGCAGACAGACCAGGTAATTGGGCATTCTTTGGTTTTGATTCTTATGAAGCCAAACAAGGTGCTATTCAAGCCGATGACGCATGTGCAGCTTGCCATAAAGCGAATGCAGCTCAAGATATGGTATTTATTCAACATTACCCAGTGCTGCGTGCTGCAAAACCTGGTAAAAAATAATTTCGATTGGTTTTAATTTAAAAATCAATTTTTAATTTTAAGCAATCTGATCTAAATTAAAGTGTTACTGCTTTTGTTTAAGTCAGATTGCTTTTTCATTGCTACAGTCTGATTTTTTAGGAAAATTATCTTTCCACTGCCGCAATATCGAAAAAATCTCTACCGGATTGTTTGCGAATTGCTGTGAATAATTTTGTGCGCTAGCGATTATTTTAGAATCGTTGCATCGTAAGAACGGGTTTATTGTTTTTTCCAGCGCTAGCTGTGTTGGCAGGGTAGGTTTTTGCTCTGTGCGTAATTGCTCACATAGAGACTCGTATTTCAACAACGTAAGATTTTCTGGATCGATACATTTTGCGAAACGTATATTGTCGAGCGTGTATTCATGCGTGCAGTAAATAAGCGTATCGTCAGGCAATTGGGATAATTTGTTGAAAGAAGCATACATTTGCTCGTAAGTGCCTTCAAATACTCTCCCACAACCACAAGAAAACAACGTGTCACCGCAAAATACTCCATTGAAAGGATGTTCGATAGAGTAACCAATATGTTCACGCGTATGTCCTGGCATCTCCAGTACCGTGAACGTTATACCCAGTACTTCACTCAAAATCTTTTGACCTTCAGAAACGTGATTTGAGACTAGCGGAATAGCTTCCGATTTAGGGCCGTAGACTGGGATATTGAATAACCGGATTAACTCACCAATCCCCTCAGTATGGTCGCTATGATGGTGCGTCACAAGAATTGCGACTAGTTTTAAATTATTTTTTTGTAGAAAAGATATGACTTCACTAGAAGATCCTGGGTCAACAACGATCGCGTAGACTTTGTCATGCAGAACCCAGATATAATTGTCTTTAAATATTTTTACTGGATGTACATTGATCATAGTTTTTTTAAAACTTAAAAAGCTGAAGTTCTCATGAATGATGTTATTCGTTACTGAATGTATATAGGATATGATCAAGAGTCATAAAAGTGCACAAAGCATGCAGTGGTTTGAGACAACGCTAGGTTCATATTTGCTTGAACGCGAATATCGTTATTTTGATAAGGTAGTTGCCAATATTTTTGGCTATAACGCGATTCAAATTAGCCTGCCGCAATTTAATTTTTTGCGGCTAAATAGAATGCCACTGCAATTTTCCATAAGCTCGGAAGCAAACCATTCTTCCTTGATGGCCGAACCTGCTTTTCTACCCATTCAAAGCAATTCGATTGATTTGGTCATTATGCCACATACGCTTGATTTCAGCGCCAATCCTCATCAGATTTTGCGGGAGGTTTATCGAGTACTGATTCCAGAAGGGCATGTTGTGATGTCGGGATTTAATCCTTTCAGTTTATGGGGGTTAGCGCGATACTTAAAAGTGAATCGAAATACTTATCCTTGGAATGGCAATTTCATCGCGTTACTGCGGTTGAAAGATTGGCTAAAACTGCTAGATTTCGAAACGATGGGGGGCGAATTATGTTGTTATGCGCCTCCTTTTGAACAGGAAAAATGGCGCCAACGTTTTCGTTTTATGGAGGCTGCCGGTGATCGATGGTGGCCTATCGGCGGTGGGGTGTATTTTTTACATGCCATTAAGCACATGCATGGCATGCGGGTAATTAAACCGGGGTGGAAAAAAAACATCGATAGTAGAGCACGAATTGTTTCCGTAACTCAGAAACTTAACAAATAATCTCTTGATAATCATAAGCGGTTAAATCACCTTTGTATGCCAAAAACGAATTGTGCTGATTTAAAGGTCGTGGAAATATTTACCGATGGCGCCTGCAAAGGAAATCCCGGAGTAGGGGGGTGGGGCGCATTATTGCGATATGATGGGCATGAAAAAGAAATCTATGGGGGTGAGAAATTAACGACGAATAATCGCATGGAGTTATTAGCTGCTGTGCGTGCTTTAGAATCTTTGAAGCGTTCTTGTCGAGTTTACCTGCATACGGATTCACAATATCTACAAAAAGGTATTAGTGAATGGATTGTTGCATGGAAGATGCGTGACTGGCGAACGGCCGCAAAAAAACCTGTTAAAAATGTGGATCTATGGAAAATGCTGGATTGTTTAACAGAACTTCATCAAATTGAATGGTGCTGGGTTCGTGGACATGCAGGTCATGAAGGTAATGAACGTGCAGATCATTTAGCAAATTTGGGGGTGGCAATGGCTTATGATCAACAATCCAAAAATGAACATGGCATAGAAAGCTGATATGCGACAAATCGTATTAGATACCGAAACAACTGGCTTGGATCCTAAACAAGGCCATCGCATCGTGGAGCTTGCAGCAGTAGAGTTAGTCAATCGACATTTGACCGGTAATCAAATTCACTATTATTTGAATCCTGAAAGAGACAGTGATGAAGCGGCTTTACAGGTTCATGGCTTAACTCGGGGATTTCTATCGGATAAACCTAAGTTTGCTGAAATTTCAAAAGATTTTTTGGTGTTCATTGAAAATGCAGAGCTTATCATTCATAACGCTCCTTTCGATGTCGGTTTTTTGAATTGTGAATTAGCTTTGCTGGGGAGCGGACAACTTGAACAGTATTGTTCCTCGATTATCGATACACTGAAACTTGCTAAGGAACTGCATCCAGGTAAGCGCAATAATTTAGATGCTTTATGCGAGCGATATAGCATCGATAATTCCAAACGAACATTACATGGAGCGTTGTTGGATGCCGAATTGTTAGCAGAAGTCTATTTGGCTATAACACGCGGTCAGGAAAGTTTTTTAATTGATTTAGAACACAAAAAAACGATTCAAGAGTTAACGGTTACTGTTGAAACGCATTCGTTAAAAATTATCAACGCAACTGATGATGAATGCTCACAGCATCATTCCATTTTAAACACGATTGCGTCGCAAAGTAGCGATCAATGTATTTGGCAAATACTCGAAAAAAAGAATCAAACCCTCTAGCGATCAACCATCCTGCCACAATCAGCGGCGGGATTGGCTATATACTATTCAATCTGCTGATTTTTAACCCCCAACTTTTATTCCAAAAAGTAGGAATTAAATCTACAAAATTTAACGCAAATACGCTTCGACGAAAGTTGTCTCTCGATTGAAATCATTCCAAATAAATGCCGGTTTGACAAAAGGGGTAGTAGGAACAAAGAAGGTAGCAATATCAAAGGCTCCGCTTAAGGTACGTCCGATCGAATTAGCTAATCCGGTAAACAAACCGATTGTCATACCATGTAACATACCATCTCTATGGGTAACAATATTCATTGTTTTAGGTATTTCGACGAAGCCAGTAACTGCATTAGCAATTCCATTGCCCAGTTTATCGACAACTTTATCTGGATATTGTGCTGCAAATGCAGAATTTGAGAACATGACTAAAACGAATACTATAAGAATCAGTGTGTTCGGCATTCTTATTATGTCACCACTGAGATTGAATGAGATAAACGGTAACTTTAACATGGCTTATATTTTGACCTAATTTATTTTTTGGGTTGATTTTCTTTCAGAAAACTCATTATTTGCTCGACTTCATGATCGATTTGTTTCTCTGAGTATCTTTGACCGGCCAGAGCAGTCTTGAGACGATAAGATAATTCTAGTGATAGCAATCCCATCGTTTTTTCATCTTTATTTTGTAGTGCAATCAGGTACTCAGCTTGAAATCTAAAAATAGCGGTAGTTATATCAGGCGTGTTAATTTTTAGATTTGATAAGGTAGAATTTAATTCGTATTTTAGGCTATTCGGTGATTCTATTTTTAATAATTTTGAGGCTGCAACAGGGTCATGAAAAATATGCTTCTGCAGCAGGGCAGACAAAACTATTAATACGATTCCAGAACCAACCGACGCAACAACAAACTGCCATAATTGATGATCTTTACCAAAAATTCTCACCATATTGACACGTTGTAATCCAAGTACAGCATAAACACCGATTCCAGAAAGAAACAGAATGGCGCCAAGAGACATTAAAATGGGTATGATTGGATGCACGATTTACTCCTTTATTTCATGCTAACTTATATAAAATCTGGTTTTTTTGAATTTACGCAATAAATTTACGATTCGGCTAATATCTAAAGTTGTACTAATTATGGATGATATAACCGTATCGTTCAAACGACTATTCTAGCGCATTTCAATATCGAATTTATTATTGTTTCTCACCTAATTTTGGCACGCTGAGTTGCCAAACAAAATAATTAATCAGCTCTACAAATCAATTTAAGATACTGCATTTGTTGAAATTTTGTCGGATTAGTAAATGCTGAAACCTTTTAATCGCTCTCGCTGCAATAAAAGTGCATCGGTGAACATAATCTGGGATAATGCGCGCATTTTTTGAAATGCTGTGAACAGTTTGTATCTCAGGTATTCGAGCTATAGTCAAATCTGGTGTATAGAGAATCAAGCGGCATTCTGTTTTTGATCCTCTGCTTGTTTAATACCGTTAACAAATTTAACGCCATTGATTACATCTGCTAACAGATTATAACCTCTTA
>JAJHPK010000084.1 GCA_020890945.1 Nitrosomonas sp. | reverse complement strand
CGCTACAAAATCCACAAACAATTTTCTATTTATTAATCGTGTGAATCTATCAAGATGGACTGTATGCATAAAAAGTAGTTCAAATTTTATTTTATTTAACTCTTTCAATTTTAACCATTATTTCAGCAGTCCTTTAAGCTCATCGTAATCAATCCACTGCTTCGTAAGAGCTTTTCCATCGATTAATGTAAAAGGTTTGTCTGGTTCACCCAAGTCTGACAAAACAGCTCGCGCACCAGTAAAATCTTGTGAACGGTTATAACTACTGATCGTGATCAAAGTGGGCAAATTCGCGGCCAATGCTGACTGTAACCCATTTTCTGAATCTTCGATGGCAATACATTGTTGTGGATCGAGTTCAAGCTCTTTTAACACCCAGTGATAGATATCCGGAGCAGGTTTTTTCTTTGCTACGATATCACCAGCACCAATGACATCAAACCAATCGATGGATTCTGCTCCAAGCGTCGATTTGAGGAGCGCGGTGACATTTTCCATTGTAGTCGTGGTAGCGATAGCAAGGGTTATTTTTTTATTACGCAATTCACGAATCAGTCTTGCAACGCCAGGACGTAAAGGAATATTACCTTTTTCCATTAGCGTTTCATAAAAGCCAGTCTTGGTTTTATGTAGATACGCAATCCAATCTTTCAAATCCACTTTGCCTAACCTATCAGGGGCATACTTTTCAATATAATAGCGAATACGCTCTTTGCCCCCGGTTACTTGTAATAACTCTCCGTAAAGATCAATGCTCCATTGCCAATCGAGATCATTTTCTTGAAATGCTTGATTAAACGCGATGCGATGACCGTCTTGTTCGGTATCTGCGAGTGTTCCATCGACATCGAACAAAACAGCTTGTAAAGTGTTACCGGAATTCATGGATTACCTCAAGATTAAATTTTAGGAGAACGATGACTTGCTCTTTGCAGACGATCTTTAATCGCCAGCCAATTTGAATTATCGGGTACTGCTTCGACCAAGATGTAATCGAAATCAGCTTGGTCTATTTCATGTAGGATGGCATACAACCGCCGACCGTAAGTTTCAGCATCGATAGGCATCGAAGATTGGTGTAAATATGGGTTTTTTTGAAACAGTTGTTGGTGCTTTGACCACGTGATTACCATCGTTTTTAATTGCTGATCAGCCAAATCCTGCGCATGCTGCCACAATTGTTTTGTGTCGCATAATTCAAGCGGGGTGGTAGGTGCATAATGCGAAGCCAATGATCCAGATACGCGAATAGTGGGAGCGTTCGTTACATGCGGAAGATTCATTGAATGCCCCAAAACCAATTCGAGTTCATCTAAAGAAATTCCGCCTGGTCTAAGAATTTTTGGGTATTCGTCTACGAAACTTACAATCGTACTTTCCAAACCAACGGTACAAGCACCTCCGTCTAAAATCATGTCAACTGCTGTTCCCAAATCTTTTTGCACATGCGCTGCAGTAGTCGGACTGATGCGACCAAAACGGTTAGCAGAAGGTGCCGCAAGCGCTTTTCTAGGCCCCATTTCTTGCAACAACATCAACGCCATTGGATGTGATGGCACGCGTATTCCAACCGTATCTTGGCCACCTGTGACGACATTGGGAACCCTCTGGTTTCTTTTCAAGATCAGCGTCAATGGCCCAGGCCAGAGTTGCTCTGCAAGTTTTACAGCAGCTTCAGGGATTTCTTTCGTCCATTCATGAAGATAGGCGATATCGGCAATATGGACAATCAGAGGGTGGCCAATGGGTCTCTGCTTTATCCGATAAATTTTACTGACTGCTTCAGTATTCGTTACATCTGCGCCAAGACCATAAACCGTTTCAGTTGGAAAGGCAACCGTACCGCCAGCATTTAAAATATCTACTGCTTGAGAAATTTGCTCACGATCGTGTGCCGTGACAACCCAATTATCCGAGGACATAGAGACCACTTCCATGTTACTGGTGTACTGACGAAAATTAAGAAATCTTTAGCATGCGATCCAAAGATAATTTAGCAAGCTTGGCTTCTTCTTGTGTCACTGTAATCTGATTAACCACATTGCCATTGACCAAATTTTCTAATGTCCAAGCCAAATGCTGAGGGTCAATTCGCGCCATGGTTGAACACATACACACCATCGGTGACATGAATTGAATGATTTTTCCTTGCGGCTTAAATTCTTCGGTAATGCGACTCACCAAATTGAGTTCGGTACCTACTAACCAGCGGGTATCACTCGGTGCTTCGGCAATAGTTCTGATGATATATTCGGTAGAGCCAACAAAATCGGATGCTTTACATACTTCAAAGCTACATTCCGGATGTGAAATCACCAATCCATCGGGGTACTGATTTCGGAATCGAATAATATGATGCGGCTGAAACATTTGATGGACCGAGCAATGTCCCTTCCACAGTAAAATTTTAGCCTTTTTGATTTGCTCTGGCGTTAATCCACCTAAAGGTTCATCAAAATTCCATACGACCATTTCATCTAAAGGAATACCCAGTTGATGCCCACTCCAACGCCCTAAATGCTGGTCTGGGAAAAACAACACTTTTTCTCGTTGCTTGAAAGACCATTGCAATACTTTGCTGGCATTACTAGAAGTACATACAATTCCGCCGTGTTCGCCACAAAATGCTTTCAGATCCGCAGCAGAATTGATATAGGTAACAGGCGTGACCGTTTCATCTGGATCCAACACTTCTGCTAATTCACGCCATGCTCTTTCGACGTTAGATAAGCTCGCCATGTCAGCCATTGAACACCCTGCCGACATATCAGGAAGAATAGCGATTTGTTGTGGACTGGAAAGGATATCCGCAACTTCGACCATAAAATGTACGCCGCAAAAAACTAAGTAATCGGCCTCAGTTTGTGCCGCTAAAAAAGAAAGCTTTAAAGAATCCCCGGTCAAATCGGCGTGCCGGTAGACATCCGCGCGTTGATAATGGTGTGCCAAAATGACCGCGCGTTTACCCAGCTTCTTTTTTGCTTCGATGATGCGCTGAGCGCACACTTCATCTTGCAATAAATCATAATGTTCAAAATCGATTGCTTCAGATTGCATAATTATTAGTTAATTCCAGTAATGGATAGAATAATGCACATTATCCTATTAAGATATAGGTTCAAGTAAGCTATTTAAAGTTGTTTTTCAAAAATACGACTCAGATCAAAAAAAGAGAATCAGATACATGCTAAAAGTATAAATTCCATTCTGATATAATCATACAATGCAAAAACTTGAATAAATTAGGTTGTGTCTAGTCAATTCACATCAGTGCGATCATTAACACAACTGTCCGCCTATCTTCAGCTAATATGATTAAATATTCGCATATTAGTTTTCCATTAGCGGTGTTTATTTTCTTGGCGCTCGTAGCGTTATGGTTGGATCAAATTTCGCGCCCTTATGAATCCGTAAATGGTAAATTTTTTCATAATCCTGATTACATTATTGAAGGCGTATCGGGTATTCGAACAGACCATGTTCAGGCAGTCCGCAAGAATTTTTCCGCGCAGACGCTCTCACATTATTTCGAAGAAAATACCACCCGCATGCAACATATTGATTTTAAAAATTTGGCCGAAAATAAACCGACTTTTAGAATTCAAGCGGACACCGCAGAGATTAAAGACAAAGGCAAAAACATTTACTTAAGAGAAAACATTACGGCTGTTCGAGGCATTGAAAATGAAAAAAATAAAATCACTTTGACAACTGATTTTCTGCACTTGATACCCGATGAAAGTATGGTACTTACTGACCGTTTTGTCACAATCACGAAACCAGGCTCCGAAGTCAGTGCAGTCGGTATGGAATTAAATAATCAAACTGGAATTTTGCAACTCTTATCTAGTGTAAAAGCCATTAACTTCAAACCATCCTCAAAAAAATGAAACCACTCTTTGCACTCTGTTTCTCGTTATCTTTTGTTGCAACTGCTGCAATTGCTGAGAAGGCCGATCGAAATAAACCGATACAACTTGAATCAGACCGAGCAACAGTTGAGGATGTTAATCGCAAAGAATCGACTCGTATCAGTACCTTCACCGGAAATGTCATTCTTACGCAAGGCACGCTGAAAATTAAAGCAGACAAATTAGTGATGAAAGAAGATTTAAATGGTTTCCGTCACGCTACAGCGACCGGAAATTTGGTAACTTTCCGTCAAAAACGCGATGGTTTGAATGAATATGTTGAAGGTTGGAGTGAACGCGCAGAATATGATAGCAAAGCTGATAAAATCGAGCTATTCCGTCAAGCTCGATTGAGACGCGGCTCAGATGAGGTCAATGGAGATTACATTTCTTATGAAATGGGCACTGAATTTTTTAAAGTGATTGGAAATAATGACCGAAGCGTTGAAACCAATCCTGGCAAAAGAGTTCGCATTACTATTCAACCTAAGAATAAATCAGATCAATAGCTTTGTACTATACCAACTACTAACGTTATTCTGGCATGAGCGAATTAAAAGCAAGTCATCTGAAGAAAAATTATAAATCACGTACTGTTGTTAAAGATGTGTCATTTTCATTGCATAGTGGTGAAGTAGTCGGGTTGCTTGGGCCAAACGGAGCCGGGAAAACCACTTGTTTTTATATGGTTGTTGGGCTTGTGCCATTGGATAGCGGAGAGGTGTCGTTGGATGATACCGATCTTGGCCGATTACCGATACATCAGAGAGCTAAGCTTGGTCTCAGTTACTTACCCCAAGAAGCTTCTATCTTCAGACGACTGACTGTTGAAGAAAATATTTTAGGCGTATTGGAATTACAAAACTTTGAAGAAGCAGAAAAACAAAACCATTTAGATAGTTTATTAAACGATTTACATATCTCACATTTACGCAATAATTCTGCTATGAGTTTGTCTGGTGGTGAGCGCCGGCGTGTTGAGATTGCTCGAGCACTGGCTTCACAACCTAGATTTATTTTGTTGGATGAACCTTTTGCTGGTGTCGATCCAATTGCCGTGATGGATATTCAAAAAGTGGTTTCTTTTCTTAGAAGCCGAGATATTGGGGTTTTAATTACTGATCACAATGTTCGAGAAACCTTAGGTATTTGCGATCGAGCTTATATTATTAGTGAGGGACATGTTCTAGCGAAAGGCAAACCAGAAGAAATCATTCATAATGAAAAAGTAAGAGAAGTTTATTTAGGGGAGCACTTCCGACTATAACGTAATGAATGAATTCTATGAACTCAATGAATTCTTAATTACGTCCATTATGTATAAACATGAAACCGACACTGCAATTAAAGTTATCACATCAACTTAAACTGACACCGCAACTGCAACAGTCCATTCGATTGTTACAGCTTTCGACCGTTGAGCTCAATGAAGAAATTGAGCGAATTGTGCAAGAAAATCCATTGCTAGAGTTACACGATAGTTCCAGTGTTTCGGCGAATGACGATACTTTAAATAGCTCATCAGAAGATAATAACGAGAGTGAGTCTTTGCAAACATCGGATTCAGAGAATTCCAGTGAATTTGAAGAAGAATACGCAGATGATAGAGAATTTCATCAAGATGATTACTCAGGAAATTATACTGCCGAGAATACTGATTATGATGGACCACAGATTGCAGCCAAACCAATAACTTTGCGTGAACATTTACTTTCGCAAGTAGCTTGTTCCCAACAAATTACGGAACTTACTAGAAAGATCGTTGGCTTGCTTATCGATAGCTTAGATGATGATGGTTATTTGACCCAATCGCTTGATGAATTGCATGCTTTCTTACCAACCGAATTAGATATTAGTCGAGATGATTTAGTAATTGCATTGAAATGTCTACAAAAACTTGATCCTTCAGGAGTAGGTGCACAAGATTTGCAAGAATGCTTGGCTTTGCAATTACAAAGCATGCCTGAAAAAACACTTTATCGAAATGAAGCATATACCATTATTTCAGATTATTTACATATTTGGGCTTCGCATGATTACGGTCAAATCAAAAAATCACTAGGATGCGATGATAAAGCGCTTCAGGGTATACAAAAGCTCATCATGCATTTAAATCCCAAACCAGGAGCGCAATTCAATACACTTATTGAGAGATATATCGTTCCTGATATCATTGTCAAAAGAAAAAAAGGTAATTGGGTTGCAGAGCTTAATACTGCAGCACTGCCGCGATTAACCATTCACCATTTGTATGCCAATACACTCAATCAAATCCAGAATGGATTGGAAAATAATCTAGCGGGTCAATTGTCTGAGGCCAAGTGGATCATTCGAAATGTTCAGCAACGTGCTCAAACGATATTAAATGTAGCTACAGCGATCGTGACCCGGCAACAACAATTTTTTGAACACGGAGAAGTGGCGATGCGCCCTTTGGTATTACGTGAAATTGCAGAAATACTGAATTTGCATGAATCAACCGTTTCGCGTGTCACAACACAAAAATTTATGCATACTCCACGAGGTATTTTTGAACTCAAATATTTTTTTGGTAGTCATTTGACCACCGATTCTGGTGGCGCATGTTCAGCCACAGCCATTCGCGCACTGATTAAGGAACTGGTTCAACAAGAAAATCCAAAAAAACCTTTGAGTGATAGTAAAATCGCAACAATTTTGATCCAACAAGGAATAATCGTAGCACGTAGGACTATTGCTAAGTACAGAGAAATATTACAAATTCCACCCGCGAATCTTCGTAAATCATTTTAATAAAATATAAGGGATAGTTATGAATCTAAAACTCACCGGCAATCATGTAGAAATTACTGAAGCAATGCGTGAATATGTTAGTTCGAAACTCAGCAAAATTACACGGCATTTTGATCACGTAATTGATGTGAGCGTTATTTTGTCGGTCGATAAGCTACAACAAAAGGCGGAAGCGAATATTCATATCCGCGGCAAAGACATTTTTGTCGAAACGGAAAGTGAAAACATGTATGCATCTATTGATGGTTTGATCGATAAATTGGACAGACAGATACTCAAACACAAAGAAAAAAATCTTGAAAAACGTAATCATGGCGCACTAAAAGATCAGGAATTTGATGCCTAAAAAATAATGAGAACTTGTTCAGAACAATACACATCAAATTCAACATCAATTCTAATAATTAAGAAGTAACATTTAATGAATCTTATTTCAAAACTCCTTCCTCCTTCAAACGTCATCGTTGATTTAGATGTCGCAAGCAAGAAAAGAGTCTTCGAGCAAGCAGGACTATTATTTGAAAATACGCATAAAATTGCACGCAGCCAAGTATTCGATAGCCTGTTTGCACGCGAAAAACTTGGCTCTACTGGTTTAGGACAAGGTGTAGCGATTCCACATGGCCGCATTAAAGGTTTACGCGAAGCTGTTGCAGCACTGGTTACGTTGAAAGAACCGATTCCTTTTGATGCACCCGATGGGCAACCGGTTAGTATCGCGTGTATTTTACTGGTACCCGAAAAAGCTACCGATCAGCATTTGCAAATCCTCAGTGAATTAGCGCAAATGTTTAGCGATAAGAATTTTCGTGACAATCTCCTTCGCCACAAGGATGCTGCCGTCATCCACCAAATGATTGCAAACTGGAAACCAGATGTCACAAATTAGTATCGCACAACTATTTGAAGATAAAAAAGAAAAACTCAAATTAAGCTGGGTTTCTGGTCACAATGGCCGGAATAAATTACTGACGGACGAGTCAGTATTAAATACTGGTAAAGAAGCGATAGGCTACTTGAATTTTATTCAACCGGATTGGATTCAAGTATTAAATAGTGACGGGATTAATTATTTAAACAGACTCGATGCGCAAGTATTAGAGAAGAAAACCGATCAACTGATACAAAGCAATATGGTTTGTATCATCATCGCAGATAATGCCGACGCACCACAATCTATTCTCGCATTGTCAGATAACGCTAATATTCCGCTACTTAGCTCACCGTACCCCAGTTCTGAAATTATTTGGGTAATTCGCTCCTATCTCAATAGTGTGCTCGCTCCTTCTTGTATTTTGCACGGCGTTCTTTTGGATGTGCTGGGCATGGGAGTGTTAATAACCGGTGAAAGCGGTGTCGGCAAAAGCGAGTTAGCACTTGAACTGATAAGCCGCGGGCATGGTTTAGTCGCCGATGACATCGTGGAATTGCGCCGTATTGCTCCAGAAACGTTGGAAGGTCGCTGTCCTCCGATGTTACGGGATTATCTCGAAGTTCGAGGATTGGGTATCTTGAATATCCGCACTATTTTTGGCGAAACCGCAGTACGGCGCCGCAAGAATATGAAATTGATTGTACATCTGCAAAATGGCGGCTCCGGAGATACTGTTATGCAAGAACGCCTACCGTTGAGCAATTTGAATCAGAGCATCATGAATGTTGATATCCGCAAAGTGATTATTCCGGTTGCAGCGGGTCGAAATCTGGCTGTTTTAGTAGAAGCTGCGGTACGAAACTATGTGTTGCAGTTGCGCGGTATTGATAGCACCAAAGATTTTATCGAGCGGCAAGAACGGGAAATGCTCAATGAAAATGACAAAAAGTATGATCAGTAGAATATTCTCATGGGAATATTTTCTTGAGTCTCGAAAAAATTGAATCTTATTGATCGAGCGGGTTTTTGACGCATGTCTGATCAAAAGACCATCACGCTTGCTTTGACCGGCGCCTCTGGCATGCCTTATGGCATTCGCTTATTAGAACAATTACTGTTGCGCCAGCAAAGAGTTTATTTGCTGTATTCACAAGTTGCTCAAATCGTTGCGCGCCAAGAAATGGATTTAAGTCTGCCCTCAAATCCTAAGGACGCTGAGTCTTATTTTAAGCAACGTTATCAACTTCCTGAAGGTCAATTATGCGTGTTTGGCCGTGAAGAATGGTTTGCACCGGTGGCTTCTGGTTCCAATCCTGCCGATGCAATGGTCATCTGTCCTTGCACGATGGGAACGTTATCGGCTATCGCAATAGGTTTGAATCAAAAGCTAATTGAACGTGCCGCTGATGTCATGTTGAAAGAAAATCGCCCATTAATTTTGGTGCCGAGGGAGATGCCTTTTTCCACGCTGCATCTCGAAAATATGCTCAAATTGGCGCGCAGTGGCGCCATTATCATGCCAGCTAACCCTGGTTTTTATCATCATCCCCAAACCATCGGAGATATGGTAGATTTTGTGGTGGCCCGTATACTCGATCATTTAAAAATAAATCATTCTCTCATGCCACGTTGGGGAGATGAATTCCCGTCTCGGTAACAATATAATGCATTGGAATATCATGTGGTTGAGGATAGGTATCGGGTAGCCGTTGTAATTCAAATGCAATACCGATCGCCATTGGTAACGCATCATACTTCGCAAGTGTGCGGTCGAAATATCCGCTGCCATAACCTAAACGATAACCTTGCGAATCGAATCCAACCATAGGAATCAATAACGCATTAGGAATAACACTGGGAGCATCCGCAGGCACAGGGATATCGTATTCTCCGCGCCTCATAGCACTCTCAGGAGTCCATTTTCGGAAACACAATGGTTCATTACGCTGCACTACTTCTGGCAATGCCAATGTGACATCCTGTTCTAAAAAATATTGCGCGACTAAGCGTGGATCATATTCATTGCGAAATGGCCAGTAAATTCCCAGCACGAGTTTATTTAGCTGAGGAAAACCTTTCTGCAGAAATTCTGAAATATTTTCACTCCATTGCTGATGCACTTCTTTTGGAATGGCATCACGAGCGGTAATAAGCTGCTTTCGTTTTTCTTTCCGCCAGTCTTTCCAATCGTTTTTCATCGTTTATAGATAAAGTAGGGGTTTATCGAAAAAAAATCATCATATAACTTCCTGGAAAAATCATTGATAGCCAGAAACAAATGTTCATTGACAGATTGTCCTTGTAGGAAGGGAAGTTGCTTTCATCGCAGTATCAAAAAATATCTTTAAATTAGCGGTATGTCAAAATACTTTATGCCATTTCTTGATGATCAGAAACTTTTGCACGGTTGTAATCAGAACTGATTAACCGGATGCTATAATAGTTTTTAAAACAATAGCATTGAAGTGATAGGCATGAGTTCTTCTGAATTTGATGTAACCCGCCCCGCCCGGAAAGGAATTTTTCTAAGCTACCTGTGCGGCAGCGAACACGCTGTCTAATACCTGTTTGAATCTAGTATTTTTCTAAGCTGCCTGTGCGGCAGCGAACACCGCAAGCCGCTATAGAAGTGTTTTGCACGATTTTCTAAGCTGCCTGTGCGGCAGCGAACTTCGGGTATCTAAGCGCAAACCCGCATGAATATTTCTAAGCTGCCTGTGCGGCAGCGAACTAGCAACTGCGCCGCGTATGCGTAAAAAATTATTTCTAAGCTGCCTGTGCGGCAGCGAACTACGACACCCTTAAAAAGATGATGAATAGTGACTTTCTAAGCTGCCTGTGCGGCAGCGAACAAATTAAGATTATCTTAAATCAATTTTGAAAATTTCTAAGCTGCCTGTGCGGCAGCGAACTAGCTATGCTAACAGAGCGTCTTAACCCGGAATTTCTAAGCTGTGCCTGTGCGGCAGCGAACGCTCAAAAAATCTGCATTTATCGGTTTAACACTTTCTAAGCTGCCTGTGCGGCAGCGAACTAACCGAAATGTTAAGAGTTCTTAGTGACGATTTTCTAAGCTGCCTGTGCGGCAGCGAACGAAACGCAAACTTTATAAGGAAAACTTAAAATTTTCTAAGCTGCCTGTGCGGCAGCGAACTCGGTAAAGCGTATAGTACAATTCAACAAGAATTTCTAAGCTGCCTGTGCGGCAGCGAACTTATTAAAGAGCAATTATCAACAGCTGGGATTTTTCTAAGCTGCCTGTGCGGCAGCGAACTACTTATCGATTGGATTGGTCACATATCTGAATTTCTAAGCTGCCTGTGCGGCAGCGAACTTCGTGAGAGTGTTTTAAACAGTGCGTGAGAATTTCTAAGCTGCCTGTGCGGCAGCGAACTGAGTATAAATTGGGAAGTGGTAGCGGTGTATTTTCTAAGCTGCCTGTGCGGCAGCGAACGCACGATTAGTTACGTATTTATGCGCGTGAGTTTTCTAAGCTGCCTGTGCGGCAGCGAACCTCTAGGAGTGCTCATTTTACCCCCCTAAATATTTCTAAGCTGCCTGTGCGGCAGCGAACCTTTGCCGGTTTACAGAATAAATTGATTAATCTTTCTAAGCTGCCTGTGCGGCAGCGAACTCAGAGTACAGATAACCGCTTGGACAGGTACATTTCTAAGCTGCCTGTGCGGCAGCGAACTAAATCGAATGGATTAAATGTAAGTATTGTTATTTCTAAGCTGCCTGTGCGGCAGCGAACGCACTGGATCAACTGGAACTGGTTCTTCACAATTTCTAAGCTGCCTGTGCGGCAGCGAACCTCAAGCAAGTTTTAAATGGAATTTCCCTGATTTTCTAAGCTGCCTGTGCGGCAGCGAACATATGAAAACTAACACAAAAAAATTACTACAATTTCTAAGCTGCCTGTGCGGCAGCGAACTCCGGAGATTATCCGTTTGCGTTAAGAAAAAATTTCTAAGCTGCCTGTGCGGCAGCGAACTGCATAGGCAATAAAAATCTCTGAAACCTCATGTTTCTAAGCTGCCTGTGCGGCAGCGAACCGCCATAATTTCATTTCGCGTGGGCTGTTATTTTTCTAAGCTGCCTGTGCGGCAGCGAACTCGATCGTCGCCGGCTGAAAGTGAACGACGCTTTTCTAAGCTGCCTGTGCGGCAGCGAACACATCGATTACTTAACTAAAGAAGAGCTTCCATTTCTAAGCTGCCTGTGCGGCAGCGAACTGACGATAAAAATACTTAAAGCCAGTCGTGGTGGAGTGTACAGGATGTTTATGAATGAATCACCATCTCACCAACACCTACATCACAACTGGCTGATTTTTATGAATTGTTAAAGATCGTTAAAAAAATGGGTCAGAATTCTGGGACGGAAGCAGCAGAACTTAAACCGTAGGTAGTGAAAGTTCCGTTAACGTTGGTTTCTATTTCCCTTTTTTTGATCCACAGGCAGAACGTATGGTCACTGCTTAAACTTTTTAGCCGAATAAAGGGTGTGGCGATAGCTTTATTGGGCATTTCGCTATAGCTCATCATTACTTTTTCGCATCTTCCTCCTTCCTCAGCCTTCGCGCTTAATTCCACTCTTCCATTCAATGCAGTTTCGTAATCCAAATTATGCCGTTTCGCGTAACGCCTAGCTAAACGCTCTCTGCCTGTTTTAGGCTGTTCGCGCTGGTAGATAGCATAACTGTTTATCGCACTCGGTACCGGGCGGATAGTGGTGTAATGCACATAATCGTTCAAACGAGCTAACCATTTGCCAGTATCAAACGCTTTCAAAGTGGCTTCGTCTGGAGCAAAAACCCGCAGCTTGCTACCCAATATGCCGAATTTTTCACCCATTTTGTACTCGGGAAACGATACGCCAATCGGTACCTGCTTATGCTTATCTTGCATTTCAACCAAACCGAGATGTATTTGTTGGAAGGTTTTGGACCAGAGGCTGAAAAGATTGATTTCATAATTCGGTAATAAGGTAATTTCAAGGTAGTAGTTCATGGTATCTCCCGGTTAGCGAATTACGTCAACATAGGCCAAGCCTTTTTTACCTAGGTAAAAACTGGAAACACCGGCGTCATCAATCATTCTTTTCAGTTGTTCAGCTTTGTGGTCGGGAATGTTGAGAAGAATATCCAGCGTACCGTTGGCCTTGGTAAGCAGAGAAACTACCTCACCTTCACCTTTGCGTTTTTCCTTTAGTTGGTATGGATTTCCCCATATTGGTTTTTTACTACCCGTGGTGTATCGATCCATGAAATCTTTTGGCGTATAACCACGTTTTGAGATACCCGCTAAACCACCATTTTTTGTAAGTGCGAGAGATACATCATATTTATGACTTAAACGACCGATCTGCAAATACAATGCTGAACAGTACAATTCGATAGGCTTTATTTTGTTATCGATGACTTTATAAGCTACATCAGAAAAATATTTCTGCAGTGTATCCAGAGCATTTATTATCATTTCAATATCAATGGGCTTTAATTTGTTTAATTCATCCAGTTTTTGTAAAACATCTAAAGGATCAAATTGCTTTGATGGTTGTATTTGAAAGCTTTCATCCACGATAAAACGACAAAGACTTTCAATGTCAAGGAGCAAAACTCCCCAAAAAATGTTTGAATAATCCGATCTAAAAACTGGATCATTGACTTTAATCATTCCCGTGAATGAATTTTGATCGGTATTTCCTTCCATATTCCGGATGTAAACTGTTTCAGTATTTATTGGCTCACTTTGATTCTGCTGGTCGTTAAAAGATATATATTCTTCCAAACCTGAAAAGAAGTATTCAGAGCAATTTCTAGATTGATAAAGCTTTCTTTGATCGCCAATAAGGCGATTCAGTACTCCCATGACGGTGTCATGCGTAATTTCACGTTTGATAAAGTTTGAATACTTACCTTGACTATCGCGTTTCCCCAGAGTCGTCATTGAACCGACAAATGCCCGACCACTTTTTGGCAATGGTTCGTTATTAGAACCGTCCAAAAACGAATTTCGCCAAGAGGCTTCATATTTAATAGTAATCCGCATGATTCCTCCTTATTTGGCATAAAAATAAATGGCATAAGGTGATTTTGGTTCTTCGTTAATTTCGGTTGAATTGCGCTTTATGCGCATCATTTTGTTACTATCGTTGTAATCGACAAGCAAGTTATCGACATACATATAGCCTTTGGCTTGACGAATGCTCAGCTCTTCAATCATACGCAACGTTTCTTTGACGAGAATATCTGTTGCTTCGTTATCCAATAAAATACCGACTTCGCCTTCCTCAAATATCGTGCCGGAACGCACGTAGTTAGGATGAAACACTGCTTTGGGATTACGGTTCGGATCAATTGATTTTATGAAATCTTGCACAGCCTGAGCAATTTTCCCGCCTTCACCCTCTTTGATAACCATTGAAGCCCGATCAAATTTTTTATCCAGGGAAATGAATTGCAATTGCTCAACACTGATTGAACCATAAGCTAAATATTCGGTTTCTCCAAACGTGGTTTTAGAAAAAAAAGAGTTGCTGGCTATATCGTCGCCTTTATCATCTTTGTCTTTCTCTTTAGTGCCGGAACGTCCCATTTGTTCGAAATTACCATTACCCAATTGATCGATAAAGTCTTCCAGAAGTAATGGACTGGTGCGTTTACATTGACTTGCCGGAACTACGTAACCCCGAATCAAGCCGGTAATCGAAGTCAGCACAGAAAGCAGGTTTTTATCTTTTGCATAATGCAGATCATAGGCTTGGTCTCTAAACATATGGTGCCTGATACAGTTTTGACTGATATACATGGGTGTTTGTTTAAAATCGATTTCCGATGGATCTTTTTTTAATTTATAGCCTTTATCGCTTTCCTTGCCGGTTAAATTGGTATAGCCGCGTAATTTTGGCATCGAATGGTTATCGATAATGCGTCCATCGCTCTGCAAAGTAGTCGGACCATTCCAGTTAACCACTCCATATCCATAAGCAACCACTTTAAAATCCACGCTTTTAATCCCGGTAATTTTTTGCATGCTTAATCCTCGTTAGTTGTTAATTGCTTGATTGAAATTGCACCGATGGGTTGTTTATCACATACGGCATAGTAAACGGCATAACTATGCCGAGAACTTTCCCCGCCAACCCGATCATGACCTTCCGGGGTATAGCTCAGATAAACGGGAAATTCCGGGTCTCTTGCTTCATTGAGCAAAATAAAATCTTTAAAAGCTTTTTGACCACCGATAATGTTGTGGTGTTTGCTTTTCATATAAGCCAACAAGTTTCTATCGCTATCGCCGTATCCTTGAATTTCATCGAGCGATGCAGTCAAATTATCGAACTGTTCGCGCTCGTTCACTGGAGGTTGGTAAGCGTATTCGTTCAAGAACTCGATTTTTGGCCATTGGCTGACCTCGCATACCGCCATTTGCACAAACCGGTTCTCGCCGCGTAAAGAATATTTGCTGATTTTGCCGCGGCCTTTTTCGGTAGCTTTTTTCGGTGGGATGGTAATCGGATCGACGACTTTGTTTTGAATCAACTGTACCCCTTGTTTGAAGCAAGCCAATAAATCCGATTCCATTGCCTGTTTGGCAAGTGCTGTTTCGTGAAATTTACGGTACAACGAGTAAAGCTTAGGTAATTGGATTGTTTGGTTTTCAATTTCTTCAGATTGCAAAAAGCGATACCAAGCCTTGGTGGCGGAGAAGGAATATTGCCGGTTAAGGAATCGGGCGGCTGCTCCGGTGCCTTTGCCTTGCTGGATTAATTCCGGCACGGCAACACAGTAAATATTAGTCGCCGAATTAACACCAAATCGATCAAGCCGACCTAAACGCTGTAGAAAGTTTTCAGCGGTGGTAAGTTCAGACACCATGTAATCGCTGGTGATATTTAATGATGCTTGCACAATTGGCCCGGCCCGTAAAACATTGTATTTTGGAGTGCCGTTTTTTTTGAAGGATTCGTATACTTCATCGAACAGTTTGTGTCTATCGCTTTTCTTGAACTTGGAATGCAACAATATTGCGTTCTCGCTATCTTGATTGCAGATAAAGCTTTTTTGCGCAGTTTGGGCGGTATTACTAATTACGATAGTTTTACCACTCTGGTGCTGATACAACGGATTGCCTTCGTCTTGCCGCGCTTCATCGAATACCTTGAATTCAACGCGATACTCGCTTGGGTTGAAACTGGGCATTTCGATGATGTCTTCCGGTTGAATCTGCATGATGGTATTCAGAAAGAAGTAATGTGGCGTGGCGGACACCAGCAAGGTATTGGCAAGGCTGCCCTGCATTTTTTTGCATTCGATCAGTTCTGCAAACAACAGATTGAACGCCGGCATGGCAACATATTCGTGGAATTCGTCAAATACCACATGAGCATTTAAGACGTTGATCAATGTATTTACCTTGGTGTGAGTGATGATGGCGCTGAATACTTGATCAATAGTGGTGATGACGATATCGCCAGAAAAATAATCGTCTTCCGCTGTGTCTTTTCCCCATTCTCTAGTGTATTTGAATTCGCCGGTATTGATTTCGATGCTGGTATCCGGCAAATATTGCCCGGAAGTCAACTCAAGAAACAAACCTTGGCAGACTTGTACACGCGGACAAATCCAAATGATTTGTTGGGCATTCTTTAACATTGCCCACTCTAATGCAATCTTGGTTTTACCGCATCCGGCTGGGCCGGACAGTACGGCAACATCGTTTATCTTGCTGAGCTGAACGGCGATTTCATGCTGTTTGCTCGTGCGCTCGCTGGATGGAAATTGCGTCATGCAGGAATGAATTTGCGAACATAAACTACTTTCTGATAGCAAGGTCTCTTCGACCAAACGGTGCAAAGTTTGGCCTCTGACATGGCCATGCAAATCTTCAACGGATAATCCGGAGATCAATCGATCTGCAGAAATGACACAAGCGCGTATCACGTTGTGTAGGGCATTGGTGGTAATTTGCTGTCGATAATCGTCAATGCGATTTTCCGGTTCATACGTTTTGTAGCTGGGTAACGGTGTTGTTTTGATGTTATCCAATGAATCCAAATCTACCGTTTCACTGTAAATCCTGTTAATTAGCGATGCTTCAGTGTTCCGATATTTGCAATCGATGTCACTGACTTGCTGTAACAGTCGCTGCACTTTTTCAATGAATTCCGAAAATGATAGAGAGGACAAATTGCCGTTGAGCTTTTTGTAAATCCCTCCAAAGGTCGAAAATTCAGGGTCTTTTTCCTTACGGAAAGGTTTTGCATGGTGCCAATAAATTGTATGCTTGATTGCATTTTTGTGACCAGTACTGATACCTTTGAACGAGATGGGATCGAGTAATTGATAAAGCAGTACAGAGATCTCGTTATGTCGCGGATGCTTATCGAAGCTGAATTTGGTATCGTCAATGTGCTGACCGTCTTCCGCCTGAAGCGCCTTTTTCTTCGGGTCCCTTACCCAATCCTGAAAGGCCGGATCAATTTTTCCTATATCGTGTAAGCACCCAGCAACAAAGATCATCTCCATTTCGTTCGTTTTGTTCAGCGTTAAACGTGCTAGTAATTGCTCAGCAACATAACCCACGGCAAATAAATGTTCCGCCAATCCCTGTAGGTGGGTATTAGCGTAGAGAAAATTGGGATTAGGTGCTTGCTTGGGTATGTCCATTATGAGTTCCTTTGTTGTGGAATTGACTGGCACGATGCCTTGAGAATTGAATCGATCTCGATTCCCTACGATCCAAACCAACTCACTTCGGCTTCTGGAGCGTATCCAATGACAAGCAACTGCAGTATTTTTGGTGGCGGTTTTGCGCAGCAGTGTTTTAACAGCAATCAATCCTTCTTCCGTAATCACCGTTTGCCAGGTATTGCTGCCGATGCGATTGGCGAAGGCATCCAATACCCGCCGGGTGCGGCTCAGTGCTTTTTTCTCGCATTCGGAAACAAAAGTGACCATCATAGTTCGCCACCTTGCAAACTGGCTTGTTTGACAGTCTCAAACATATAATCCAGCGCTTTGTGCTCGGTAAATTTTTGCAGGATTTGCTGGCGGAATTCTTGTTCACTCATTTTTTCCTTAGCGCAAATGAATGCCCACGGTAATACGATAGCGTCTTTGACCAGATCAGCGACATCGAACACTAATGCCCCGCGGCGGGTTTTTCCGTGCATCACAGCAAAACCGTGCGGTATTCCGAGGACCCAAAGCGTGCTGGCTGCCAGGCCATAAGCCAAATAATTGCCATGATTTAGAAAAGCGTTTGCGCTATCGGTACTATCGTAATTACGCACAAAGTCTTTTTGCTGAGTTCGGCCAACGGCAATTCTGTAAAGATTTTTGGTGAGTTGCGCTTCGATCAGTAGTAATTCGGTCACATTGACTGCTTGTTCTACTTTAGTCGAAAAGCCTGAGAATGCTTGCGTAACGTCTTGGTCATCCCAAAAGAAGCCTTCATTTTTCAGATCTTTATCTTTATTCCATACGGCTCTTAGAAAATCGATGCGGAGAAGCTGAAAATGCTTGGCGACTTTCAGGCGTTTCCCTTCCTCGAACCAGAAAGATAGCCACCCCTGAACGTATTCGGTTGGCCTGTATTCACTTTGGGGCGTAAGCCATTCAATTTCAGTTCCCATGAGTAGTGGTGTACCGCCACCACCACTGAAGCCAATCAAAACGCCTGCCGATGCCAGCATGCGAACGGCTGCTTGAGTAATTGAGGTTCCGGTCCCTAATAAAATGACCGTGGTATTGGCAATTGGAATATTCCAGTAAAGCTGCTCGTCTTTGGCTTCTGTTAAATAGAGAACTCGGCCATCTTTCTGCATGACCCGGCATTTCTCCAGATAATAGATATTGGCACGCTTGGAATGCAGAATTGCTTTTAAGTCGGTTAATTGTTCCATGCCGCTGCTATCCTTTTATTTCAAACTCAAAAGAAGAAACAAAGTATCAGATTCACAGCAATATGAATCACAGAGAAGTGTGTTTTACACCTTCCATCTCACCTCCACTTCAATCCGTTCCCAAGGATTTTTACTGTTTTTCAGCCCCGCAATCGAGGCCGATAGCGTTTCTCCGCGGTCCAGCAGTTGCGAGATTGCGGCGTTATCAATCGCCGGGATGTAGCCGAGTTTTTCGCCTTGCCAGTCGATACGTACTGCGCGTTGGTCGAAACGGTTGCCGGGTTCGCGCACCAATGTGAGCGGTTGACCGGTGGCAAGTTGCGGCCAGAGTGTTTCGCCTTGGTGATATTGGAATCCGGCTACGGGGGAAGTTTGCAAGGTTTTCCATTGCATCCGTTCTGGTTTAGCCTGGGAAATTGCAGGTAGCGCCAATCCACTCAGCAGTGCTGTCAGTGATTGTAAGAATGCGCGTCGAGACATGACGCCTCCCATTAAAAAATACACCCCGGCATTATCCAAGATCGCAGGCTCAAAACCTGAGTCTGTGAATTTATTTATTAGTTTGTATGAATATCAATCGGTTAACCGGCCGTTGAAAAACTATCTGCGTTGCCGCTACGGTGTTAAAAACAGGCTCAAAATGCTCATTTATTACGCATAAACTGCGCTTTTTCGCCTGTTTTTGCCTTGCATCGGCTGCCTCGAAAACGTTTTTCAATGGCCGGTTAATCCCAATCGCTCCCGCAGTTCGTCAAAGATGGATTGATCGACCGGCAAATTGGAATTCGCGCTTCTTAGCTCAAAGTCGCGCAGCAATGCTTCGACCATTTCGCGGCCATCTTTGGTTTTGACGGCTTGCAAGGGTGCTTTTCCGCCTAGGGCAGGGAGTTTCTCTGTGGGCCATTTGCGATAATGTTCACGCATGAATTCCGCAATTTTTTCCTGCACTTCCGGGCGGTTATTCAGTTCTTCCCGCTCTTCCCGCCGTTGTTTCGCTTGCGCGCTTTCGCCCTCGCCCTGCATTTGTGCCAGCATGGCCTGCGGCGACTCAATCACGCTGGTTTTATAGTGCGCTTCCGGTAGTAATTTTTTGATCAGTTTTTGAAATTGTTGCGCCCGTTTGTCCGAATTAACCTCGACGGTAAGCTGATGTTCTTTGATTTTAATGTTGCCCAGTATAGTGTTGTCCCAGGATTTGTTCTTGGCATTGCCCTTCTTCAGCCACGGAAATTCGATGCGAAGTAGTTCGCCTGCTGCGTCAAACTCAGCTTCTTGCAGTAGTTCGTCTTCGGTGCTGTCGATACAGAGTTGTTTCAGCGCGGTAAAAGCGGCTTGCGGAGATTGAATATCATAGACGAGCTTTTGAAATATCATCGCATCGCCGTCGGTATTGCGTAATGACGGCATGGGCGGGTTAAATAACCGTTCATAGATTAATTGATAAATTGCGAGCATTTCATGTTCGTATTTTCCGAGCAAATCGTGCGATGGCGGATCCTCCAATGCGCATAATTCTTTGCGCAGCTCCAAAATGGTAAATTTTTTGATGGGTGGAATAAAGAAAGCGGCGCTGGCTTCCAATATCGCGACATGGCCGATTTTGACCAGCTTGCCAAATACGATTTGTCCGGCTGTGGCGTGTACCGAGGCGGAATGCTCGGTGGCATAACATTCTTCACCGGTAAAAATGTCACGCAGCACGAATCCATCGCCGGGGCGCACCGATACAATATCGAAAAAACTAAATGGCGCTATGCAGCATTGTTCAATATAGCGTTTCAGGAGCGGATCAAGTTGCTGGCCATGCTTATCGAAAAATGCTTCTCCGGTTGTTTTTTTGCGTGGATTACCGGTATCGGGGATTGAATAATCCGGGTGCCAGTTAAAAAAGAACCAGGGCATAAATAACTGCATGTGCGGCGTGTCCGGAGAGAAATCCTCTTCGCTCCATAACGTGAAATCTCCCCATGCTTCCAATAAAGCGTCCGAACCCCAATGGTTTTGCGAGAATTTCAGTAATTTTTCAGGCAACCCTTTAATTGCTTGGCGTATTTGATGCCACAAGAAATCTTCAGTTAGTGATGTTTCTTGCGTCCGCAAACAGCACTGCTTATATTTTTTTCCACTGCCGCAAGCGCATGGATCGTTTCGTCCGAGTTTCATTTTTTCTTCCTTTTTAACAAACATCTTTGCTGCGCAAGGCGCAAGCTCATCATAATGGACTAAAAGCTGATTATTTATAAATCCATTGAATGGATCCAGAAGTCATAAATTTCGTTGATACATAATTTCACTTTAGCGTATCATAAGGCCCTCATAAACATCTGGTGCCGGTCAAAAATTAAATCTCTGTTTCATACTGTTTGTCTTGTGCCCGGCTGCCATTCAGTAAAACTATGAAAAAGCTACAGGTGGTACCGTTTATATTGCTCATCGTATTGATCACGTTCTCGCATCCTGTTTTTAGCCAGCAAACCCGGAAGTTCCCTACCGATAGCCAATTGGGTAATCTGACCGCAGTTGCTTTTCCGGTTTTTACCATCAATGGTCAGAAAATGACTATGAGTGCCGGTGGACAGATCCGTGGGGTCGATAATTTGATTATTCTACCGACCACGGCAAACTATATCGGTCTGATTCGCTATCAATTGGATACAATGGGCAATCTCCATCGGGTTTGGATTCTGACGCCAGACGAGGTCAAAGAGGCGGAAAGCGAAGGGCATTTGATACCAAAACTAAAAAAACTTTTTTTCTTTTTTTAACACAGCACTATTGTGAGCGATAAACTTTATATTAAAACCTTTGGTTGCCAAATGAACGAGTACGACTCGGAAAAAATGGCTGACGTCCTGCACGCCGCTTATGGCGTGGAATCAACCGACGATCCAGCGCTAGCCGATATCATTCTGTTTAATACCTGCTCGGTGCGCGAAAAAGCGCAGGAAAAGGTATTCCATGATCTGGGGCGGGTGCGGCATTTGAAAGAGAACAATCCCAATTTGCTGATCGGCGTCGGTGGTTGCGTTGCCAGTCAAGAAGGTAAAGCGATTGTCAGTCGAGCGCCATTCGTTGATGTGGTTTTTGGACCGCAAACGTTACATCGCTTGCCGCAACTCATCGAAACACGCAAAGCGACGGGCCGTCCGCAAGTAGATATTTCTTTTCCGGAGATTGAAAAATTTGATCACTTACCACCCGCTCGTACCGAAGGCGTCACCGCATTTGTATCAATCATGGAAGGGTGCAGCAAGTATTGCAGTTTTTGTGTCGTGCCTTATACGCGCGGAGAGGAAGTATCGCGTCCGCTGATTGATGTGCTAACAGAAATCGCCGTGCTGGCTGATCAAGGTATCAAAGAAATTACTTTGCTGGGACAGAATGTGAATGCCTATCTGGGCGTCATGGACGACGGTGAAATTGCTGATTTTGCATTGTTGTTAGAATACTTGCACGAAATTCCCGGCATCGAACGCATCCGTTACACCACATCGCATCCCAAAGAATTTACTACGCGATTGATTGAGGCTTACCGTAATTTGCCGAAATTGGTCAATCATCTGCATCTACCCGTGCAGTCCGGTTCTGACCGGATACTCGCAGCGATGAAACGCGGTTACAGCATATTAGAATATAAATCGATCATTCGTAAATTACGCACCATTCGTCCAGATATTTCGTTATCGTCCGATTTTATCGTGGGATTCCCTGGAGAAACTGAAGCCGATTTCGCCGCAACCATGCAGTTGATTGAAGAATTGAATTTCGATGAATCGTATAGCTTTGTTTACAGCCCGCGCCCTGGTACGCCAGCGGCTGATTTGCCCGATGAAAACACACAGGAAGTTAAACTGGAAAGATTGCATCGATTGCAAGCGCAAATCAACATACAAGCCCGTAAAATCAGCCAAAACATGGTGGGATCCACACAGCGCATATTACTCGAAGGGACCTCTAAAAAAAATGCTGAGGAATTTTCAGGCCGCACCGACAATAACCGCGTTGTCAATTTGATGAGCAGTCCTGACCATGTCGGTCGCTTCATTAATGTTCGTATCACAGAAGCACGCTCACACACTCTGCGCGGTGAAATGCTGCAAAATTGAACTGGTTTCTTAACCCATTTTTTGCTTGCAAAGTCTCTCAACCACTGCCACAATCGCACTATCGCAACAGCTTCATTAACCATTGAAACCAGCATCTCTCGAAATTTCCTTTACGCCCGCAGACAATCAACGATTGGCTAACTTGTGCGGCTCTTTGGACGAAAATCTCAAGCAAGTTGAAAACGCATTCGATGTAGAAATTTCTCGTCGAGGCGAGCATTTCAGTTTGTCTGGCCGGTCTGATCAAACCAAGCTGGCCGCAAAAGTTTTACGAGATTTTTATGATCAGTCGAAGCACCATCTGAGTTTGGAACAAATTCAATTGGGTTTGGTTGAGGCACTCAATTTAAGGAAACCATCGGATGCCTCAAGCAGTGATGCACCGACTCTTCCGATCGCTTCGGCGATATCATCAACGTTGATGACCCGGCGCAGCAATTTGCACGGCCGCACGCCGCGACAAGTGCAATATTTACAGCAAATTCAAGATCACGATATTACTTTTGCCATTGGTCCGGCAGGTACCGGAAAAACTTATCTCGCAGTTGCCAGTGCAGTGGATGCTTTAGAACGCGGCTTGGTTTCGCGTTTGATTTTGGTACGCCCGGCCGTCGAAGCCGGTGAGCGGTTAGGTTTTTTGCCGGGAGATATGACGCAGAAAGTCGATCCGTATTTACGTCCACTCTATGATGCGCTATATGATTTGATGGGCTTCGATAAAACTGGCAAACAATTTGAGCGCAGCACTATCGAAATTGCACCCTTAGCATTCATGCGCGGGCGCACGTTGAATCAGTCGTTTATTATTTTGGACGAAGCACAAAATACCACTCCGGAACAGATGAAAATGTTTCTGACTCGCATTGGCATGGGTTCCAAGGCAGTCATTACCGGTGATATTACGCAAATCGATTTGCCAAAACATCAAAAAAGTGGCCTAGTTGATGTTCAAGACGTATTGAATAATATTCGTGGCATTGCTTTTACCCGTTTCAAATCGGACGATGTCGTTAGACATCCTTTAGTACAACGCATCATCAACGCTTATGAACAGCATGATCAAAACAATGCACGGTCTTGATTTATTGACCATGAATGCCAGCTTTAAACTCGCGGTGCAATATGCTGTTAACGATTCGAAGAATTGTCCAACGCGATCGCAATTCCGGCGTTGGGTTAAAGCTGCACTTTCACAGTCGGCTGAAATTGTCATTCGTATCGTCGATGAAATGGAAGGACAACAATTAAATCGCCAATTTCGCGGTAAAGATTACGCAACTAATGTGCTAACTTTCGCCGATCACGATATTCAACCATTGCTGGGCGATATCGTATTATGTGCGCCGGTCATTCAGCAAGAAGCGCAACAACAGCACAAACAACTACAAGCACATTATGCGCACATGACGATACACGGCATATTACATTTGCAAGGCTACGACCATCTCGATGACTCGGAAGCAGCCGAAATGGAACAACTGGAAGTACAAATTTTGTCTCAATTTGGTTTACCAAACCCTTATGTAACACATGAAATGAATACTTTTGATTTAGTCGATTAGAATGAACAAGTTGAATCTGTTTTATTTTGATTTTTTACGAGTACCGGTAATAAATGGATGATCCTTCACCTAAGAGCGGCTGGCTGGAACGACTTAGCACTTTGCTGATTCGTGAGCCGGAAGACCGCGAACAATTGATAAATTTATTGCACTCCGCTTTTCAGCGGAATCTGCTCGACTCAGACGCGCTCAGCATGATCGAGGGAGTGATGCAAGTCTCAGAAATGCAGGCACGCGACATCATGGTGCCTCGCTCACAAATGGATCTGATTGATATCAGCAAGAAACCTGAAGAATTCATTCCATTTGTTATTGAAGCCGCGCATTCACGTTTTCCCGCGATAGAAGGTAACGAAGATGAGATTATCGGCATTCTGTTGGCAAAAGACTTGTTGCGTTATTATGCCGATCCGGATGAATTCGATCTACGTGGCATGTTGCGTCCGGCGGTTTTTATTCCTGAATCCAAACGGTTGAATGTGTTGTTAAAGGACTTTCGCAGCAACCGTAATCACATGGCCATCGTGGTGAATGAATACGGTGGCGTGGCCGGTTTGCTGACGATTGAAGATGTCCTAGAACAAATTGTCGGCGATATTGAAGACGAATATGATTTCGATGAAGAAGAGGATAACATCGTCATCGAAGCAGAGGGAATCTATCGCATCAAAGCCGTGACCGAAATTGATTCAATCAATGAAACATTGAATACGCATTATGACGATACCGACTACGATACGATTGGTGGGTTAGTATTGAATAAATTCGGGCGTTTGCCCAATCGCGGTGAATCAGTCGTCATCAATCAGTATCGATTTACCGTGCAACGCGCAGACAGCCGGCGCATTTATTTACTCAAGGCTGAAAAAATTACGGTACCGTACGAAACCGCGCGTGACACTGTTCCCGGATAATTTTCTTTATCAGTAACGATTCGCATTGTCATTATTGACTCTATGACTAAGATTGTTACTCGAACCTATGATGCGCAATGTTACAAAAAGCTCAATGACTGCGGACTATCACCTATTCTGTCCCGTATCTATGCGGCACGAGGTATTGATAGCATTTCGCAACTTGAAACCGAACTGTCACAACTGATTCCATTCAAGCAACTCAAAAGCATTACCACCACTGCAGCATTACTCGCTGACGCAATTCACGAAAAAAAACGCTTACTTGTCGTTGCCGATTATGATTCGGACGGCGCTACCGCTTGCGCAGTGGCGATTCGTATTTTGCGAAAGTTTGGCGCAACCGTTGATTACCTGGTGCCGAATCGTTTTGAATTTGGTTATGGTTTGACGCCAGAAATCGTTCGGTTGGCACATTCACTTAAAAAGCCGCATATCCTGATCACTGTCGATAATGGCATAGCCAGTGTCGAGGGTGTAAACGAAGCAAATGCATTAGGCATGCAAGTGTTCATCACAGATCATCATCTTCCTGGCGATACTTTGCCGGATGCCGCAGCAATTCTTAACCCCAATCAGCCCGGCTGTGCTTTTCCGAGTAAAAGTATTGCTGGGGTTGGCGTAGTTTTTTATTTGATGCTGGCGTTACGCGCTGAATTACGCAGTCGCGGTACGTTTTCCAATGCTCTGCCGGAACCCAATTTGGCGAATTTCCTCGATTTGGTTGCACTAGGAACAGTAGCAGATGTGGTGAAATTGGATAGCAATAACCGTATTTTGGTTCAGCAAGGTTTGCAACGCATCCGAAAAGGTCAATGTTGTATTGGTATTCATGCTCTATTGCAGACCGCAAAGCGCGACTATCGGCAAATTTCTACTTACGAGCTGGGCTTTATTCTTGGGCCACGTTTAAACGCAGCCGGGCGCTTGGATGATATGTCGTTAGGGATTGAATGCTTGATCACCGATAACGAAGCCTATGCCGCCCAAATTGCACAACAATTGGATAATTTAAACCGAGAACGGCGCGAAATAGAGTCGTCGATGCAAGAAAGCGCAATACTCAAACTCGATCATTTACTGACGCAACGCCCAACAGAAACACATAATAACTACACCATCAGTTTATTCGATAAAGATTGGCATCAAGGCGTCATTGGAATTTTGGCCTCGCGAATCAAGGATAAACATCACTGCCCCGTCATTATTTTTGCGCCTGGCAATGGTGATGAATTAAAAGGTTCTGGTCGTTCGATTCAAAGTTTTCATTTGCGCGACGCATTGGATCTCGTCACTAAAAAATATCCCGGGCTTATTATTAAATTTGGCGGCCATGCTGCTGCAGCGGGATTGACCATTAAACGGCAAGCATTTGATCAGTTTTGTCAGGCTTTTGAGCACATTGCTCAAACATTGATGACGCCAAACGATTTGACACGCTTGATTGAAACGGATGGCGATCTAACGTTGTCCGAAATTAATTTGGAACTGGCTGAGTGTTTCAATCAGCAGGTATGGGGACAGGGTTTTCCACAGCCGATTTTTATGACACGATTTATGGTTGAAAGCCAGCGCATTGTAGGTGAAAAACATACAAAACTGCGTTTGAGGAAATCAACTGATACAACACAGAAGGATAATACGCAGATCGCTAATGATGTCTACGATGCCATGTTATTTTTTCATCATGACCCACTTCCCGAATTGATAGATGCGGTGTATCGTTTACAAGTGAATGAATTTAACGGAAAAAGAACTGTACAATTATTGTTGGAATACTGGATCGCGGTCAATGAATAATGACTACGTTTTTTAATATCGGCAAGCACCTTAATCATTCAATCAATGCTCAAAACCATTAATACAGCAGGATTAACAAAAAGAAGTCATCATGAAAAAATTTAAATGCGTCGTAGATCAGATTAATTTTGAGTCCATGATTTCATAATTTTTAACTATTGTCTGGGTGTTCCATAATTAAATCTTGTTTACTACAGTCCTAAAAATATTTAAAAGATTTTGTGAATAAAAATGAATGTATTGAAGGCCTTTAAATGACTTTCCGGAAGAGAAGCACAAATCAATTGATTGAATTACTAAATAATGTTTAATCCTTCACGTGAGCAAGTTCGTCAATTATTTTTTCATACTTGGAAAAAATACCAAAAGCACGAAATGTTATCAGGGATCGAAGCAATTGTTATTGAAGTCATACTATTGCATCCTGAGTATCATTCCATTCTCAATAATCAAGAGAAATTTCTAGATCAAGATTACTTGCCGGAAATGGGTGATACCAATCCTTTTCTTCACATGAGTATGCATGTAGCAATCAAAGAGCAGCTATCGATCAATCAACCGATTGGAATATGCGATCGCTTTGATCGGTTGTTAGAAATCACTAGCGATGAACATGATGCGATTCATCAAGTCATGGAATGTTTAGCAGAAATGATTTGGCATGCTCAACGACACAATACTGCCCCTGATGCCACCATTTATCTGAATTGCTTAGATCAGCAAGTAACGAATTAACTTTCATAAAAAAACGGGATAGACAAACTGATCTATCCCGTTTTAATTTTTTATCTTTTATTACTGGAAATAAATTATTACTCTAATAAAAGCGATTTATTGATTTGCTAATATTATTTTTTTGAATTCAAAGGGCCTTGTTGGCTTGAGTAGTAGAAAGCCAAATTTTCAATGTCGACCGGAGTCAGAGCAGCTGCCATTCCAGCCATGATAGGATCTTTACGTTCTCCAGATTTATAATCTTTTAGTGTTTTTACGATATAGGTTCTATATTGCCCACCAATTTTTGGGAAAGCGGGTGCTGGACTATTGCCGTCCAAGCCATGACATGAAGCGCAAACTTCGGCTGCTTTAGTTTTTCCCGCTTCGATATCAGCAGCCACAACTTGACCGGAAAGTATTAAAGCGGCTCCGCTTAACGCGGCTATCACATAATTCTTCATAATTTCTTCCTTGCGATTTATAGACTAGACTTAATTCATTTTGGCATAGTAAGCTGCCAACTCTTCAATGTCTTTTTGCGACAAAGTTTTTGCCAAAGCTGTCATGGTAGGGTGGCTACGCGTACCGCTTTTATATCCTTCCAAAGCTTTTACAATGTATTCGGCATGTTGGCCACCTAATTTCGGAACACTATAAGCGCTTGGGAAAGCAGTTTTGTAACCAGGAATTCCGTGACAGCCAACACACATCGAGGCTTTGTCACTCATGGTAAATTTGTCGTTCGATCCAGAATCAGCGGCTTGAGCAACGCCAAATACTAAAAAAATACTTAAAGCTAGCACCAATTTCATCATATTCTTGTGTTTCATCTATTCCTCCTTCTCTAAAAGTTGAACTTTAAACGATGTGCCCGATTTGGTCAATGAAATCTGTAAGCATGTCCATGTTGTTTATGGGGAAATCCCATTCGAACCCTTCATTCACACAGCTATTTTTTTACTGATTTTGATTCCAATTCTTCCCATCTAGAAAAACATGCCATCAGTTCGTCTTCAATGGCGGCAAGGCGCTTTTGTAATAATTTCACCTCACCCGAATTCTCGCGATATAACGTGGGTTCGTTTAACCGCAGCGCAATATGTTTTTGTTCTTGTTCCAGGCCGTCAATTTTACCAGGTAATGCCTGCAATTCTCGATTTTCTTGATAACTAAGTTTCTTAGTAACAGAAGAAGCAACGTTGGAAACAGTTGAGTTCAAAACAACAGTGGTTTCTGGTTGTTTAGGTAACGCTTTGGAACTAACTGGTGTTGTTTGTGCCGCTTTTGTTCTAACCCAATCTTGATAACTGCCAATATACTCACGGAGGACACCTTCTCCCTCAAACGCAATGACTTGCGTTACGACATTATCAAGAAACTCTCTGTCATGGCTAACTAGAAATATTGTGCCGTCATACTCTTGCAACAACGCCTCTAGTAATTCCAGTGTTTCAATATCCAAATCATTAGTCGGCTCATCGAGCACCAAAACATTCGCGGGCCGAGTAAATAAACGCGCCAATAATAAGCGATTGCGTTCGCCGCCGGAAAGCGACTTGACCGGGGAATGCGCGCGTTCTGGGGGGAATAAAAAATCTTCTAAATAGCTGATGACATGCTTGCGTTTGCCATTAATTTCGATGAAATCAGAGCCTTGGCTAATGGTATCGACCAACTTCATTTCTTCATCGAGTTGCTCGCGCATTTGATCAAAATAAGCCACCGATAACTTCGTTCCTTGTTGAATGTTACCGGAATCTGGCTGCAATTCACCCAGCAGCAACTTCAACAAAGTAGATTTTCCAGCGCCGTTTGGCCCCAACAATCCGACTCGATCACCTCGTTGGATACGGCAAGAAAAATTATTAATAATCATTTTGTCGCCAAAACTTTTGGTGACATTCTCCAATTCAGCAACGAGTTTTCCTGACCGCTCTCCCACTTCCACCGTGATGTTGGCTTTGCCAACTTTTTCGCGTCTTGCGGCACGCTGTAAACGCAATGCTTCCAACCGTCTTACTCTACCTTCATTGCGAGTTCGTCTTGCTTCGATCCCTTTACGGATCCACACTTCTTCCTGAGCTAGAAATTTGTCAAATTTTTGCTGATGAATAGCTTCCACTTCGAGCATTTCGTTTTTTTTGTTTTGATAGTCCGTGAAATTGCCATTAAAAGTTTGTAACATGCCGCGATCCAGCTCAACAATTCGAGACGAAACATTATCCAGAAAACGCCGATCATGGGTAATCAACAAAATGCTACCGCAAAAATCGCGTAATAAATTTTCCAACCATTCGATGGAAGATAAATCCAGATGGTTGGTAGGCTCATCGAGCAATAGCACTTCAGGTTCAGTGACCAAGGCGCGAGCTAACGCTACTCTTTTTTTCATTCCGCCTGAAAGATGTTCAATCAACACATCGGCTTGTAAATTCAATCGATCGATAACAGTTTCTATTTTTGCTTGCAGATTCCAACCATCTTGTGTTTCTAACAAACCTTGCAGATTTTCTAACTGTATTAATAATTTTTCAGTATCGGCTTGATGGTGGCTCAAAGCATGTGACACTTCATGATATTCCAACAATACTTTGCTAACCGTACCTAATGCACTGGAAATTTCCTGGTAAACCGTATTGGCAGGAACTAAAACAGGTTCTTGAGGAACATAGGCCAGCTTTAAATTTGGGGCTTGCCAATACTTGCCATCATCCAGCTTTATTTCGCCGGCGAGAACGCGTAGCAAGCTGGATTTCCCGCCTCCATTCCTACCGATGAGTCCCACACGTTCATCGGGGTCCAGTTGTAAATTGGTATGGTCGAGTAAAGCATGATGGCCAAAAGCCAAACAAGCATTTTCTATGGTAATCAGCGGCATATACGTGTTTGATACAAATTGATGGATAACTCTTTTTTTATTGGATTGATATCGCTGAACATAAAAATTCGCTATTTTTTGAGAATATGTTGATAAAAATTCATAGATCGATCAGTCTGTTGTTGTTACGTGCCGCAAAATGTTTGATAAACCCGTTCTGAAGATAATGGTGGTGAACGGTAGCCGTTGAATTGAGTCAACTCATCATATGGTTTTGAGATCGCAGATAAAAGTTTATGCAGCACAGTATAGTCACTGTGCTCGGAAGCAACCAATAATGCTTCCTCAACTCTATGGTTACGTGGAATGATTGCAGGATTATTAGCTCTCATCAATTCCAATGACTGAGATTTGGCTTGGTCCTGACGTACCAACCGAGCCTGCCAACGACCATACCAAGCTTTAAATTCCGCATCTTCAAAGAGAGTATCATTCGGCAAAGTTTCAACAGAAAGCGCGCGAAAAGTATTCGTATAATCCGCGTAGTGATGCTGCATCCAGGTCAACAAAGCAGTAAAAAGTTCGGTATCTTGCGCTTCTTCCGTGAATAATCCTAGTTTTTTGCGCATACCGCTCATCCAATATGATTGGTAAATCTGCGGAAAACCATCAATGGCATCTCCGGCTAATTCAAGAGCCTTTTCTTGCACGGGATCGATCAACGGCAACAACGTTTCAGCCAATCTAGCCAAATTCCATTGCGCCATCATCGGCTGGTGGCTATAGCGATAGCGACCGTATTGATCAATGGAACTGAAAACAGTATTAGGATCATAAGCATCCATAAATGCGCAAGGTCCGTAATCGATCGTTTCTCCACAAACGCTCATATTATCTGTATTCATCACGCCATGAATGAAACCCACCAATAACCATTTAGTAACCAACTCTGCTTGACGCTCAATGATTCTATTTAAAAGACACAAATAGCGATTATCTGTTTCGATTAAGTCGGGAAAATGACGTTGAATGGTGTAATCAGAGAGAATTTTAGTAGCAACGCTATCGCTTTGCCGCGCTGCATACTCAAATGTGCCCACGCGGATATGACTCGCAGCAATTCGTGTCAGAATAGCGCCCGGTAACAGTGTTTCTCGGCGCACATTTTCCCCGGTAGTGACGACTGCAAGGCTGCGTGTGGTAGGAATACCCAATGCATACATAGCTTCGCTAATAATATATTCACGTAACATCGGAGCCAGGGCAGCACGACCATCACCACGGCGAGAAAATGGTGTTTGACCCGACCCTTTGAGTTGCATATCAAATCGACTGCCTTCTGGCGTGATCAATTCTCCCAATAAAATCGCTCGTCCATCTCCCAGCATCGTAAAATGTCCGAACTGATGCCCAGAATAAGCCTGAGCAATCGGCTCCGCGCCTTCGGGTAGCATGTTTCCAGAAAACACCCTCGCCGCTTCTGTATTCGAAATGACATCAAAGTTCAAACCCAGCGAATTTGCCAAAGCGTAGTTCAATATAACAGTATCAGGCTTTTGAACAGATACTGGCGCAAGCTTTGCGAAGAAATACTCCGGCAAACGCACATAACTATTATCAAAATGCCAACCCACAGAACAAGCCTGCAAGTTATCTTTGGAGCTGTTTTGCAAACGATGATCGGATTCCTTTTTCACTTTCATGTACTTAACTCTAAGAAAAGTATGTATTTTTGATAATCTCACTCACGTCAAAATGAATATGGCCGTGAGAAAGGAAAGTTGATCTACTTACTGTACCAGCAAATTATTTAATGCGTCGAATGCTACATTATAGCCGGATCGGCTGTCTTTCAACGGGTTGTTACACTTTGAATTATGAAATAAGAGTAATGATACCGCAGGAATTTTTACATTTTCCGGTTAAGCTATTTTTTTGACTGAACTGTCTAATTTCATTAAGAAAGCGCTGAACAATTAGCGGTTTTCAGATTTTTAGGTATTACTGTCAGTTTTTTTGAATATGAATTCCGGCAATTCATTTTTTGGCAGCGTTTTGCCGCCAGATTTTTCCCGTTTGTGCTTCATCGTCTGTGCCGTTGAAGCATCTTGAGCAAATTGCTCCTCAAGTAGCCAGCAGTCCCTGCGCAGCAGGCACAAGTTGACCAAGCCCATCAGCATGTTCACCTGGACGGTATTTTTCATCAGCCCGCGGTAGCGGGCTCGGGCAGGACGTTGATATCCACTTATTGGCTGCGGTAACTTCAACTGTGTGCACTGATCCTGAATTTAGGTCTGCACCAACATGTGCCTTCATGCCACAGTACTATTGCTTTCCCTTCTTCGTCTGGAGCATCTCAGAATCACGCGCCTGTTCCCGATTCTTGGTCGGACTTGGTGCATGAATGAGTATTGCATCTACCATCTTACCTTTGGAAACCAGAAACCCTTGAGCCTTAAGATGAGCATGGATCACTTCCAGCAATATCGCCGTCAATTCATGCTGCTTCAAAAGATGACGGAAATTCAGTATCGTGGTCTCGTCCGGCAGGGT
>JAJHPK010000060.1 GCA_020890945.1 Nitrosomonas sp. | reverse complement strand
TTATTTAATGCCTTGGTTACGGAAGGATCGACATCATTTGCCAGTAATACTTTTGCTTGATCACGTCGCTTTCTGGCTTCAATTAGTGAAATGGTTGGATAGACACCTAACGCCAAGGTTTTCTGCTTACCAGCGAAGCGATAATTCAACCGCCAGTATTTACCAGTGGTATTGACCAATAAATAAAGTCCGCCACTATCGCTTAACTTGTAAGGTTTGTCTTTAGGCTTGGCTTGCCTAGTAGTGGTATCTGTCAGCATGTTGGTATTTGCTTTGTTGGTATCTAAAGTACCAACAAAAATACCATTAAAATATTGGTATGTACAGATTCCTTATGATACAGTCTGAATCTATCTATTCCTGTTAAAGCTAGTTAATTCAAGGAATTTGATACGGTGTGAAGCTATTTGAAATTTGTATTTGGTGCCGGGAGGGGGAATCGAACCCCCATGATGTCACCATCGCGGGATTTTGAGTCCCGTGCGTCTACCAATTCCGCCATCCCGGCCAAAAGAAACTGCTTGGCAATATTTCATGGAAGCGGCAATTATCACTGAAAAGCAGTAGCACATCAAGCCACATGGGAGAAAATACGCTTACTCGGTATAATAAGCCGCATGAAAACCAAGGATTTTGATTTTGATTTGCCTAAAGATCTCATTGCACAATTCCCTACCCGAGAAAGAACCAGCAGTCGTTTGCTTTATTTGAATAGTTCACAGAATGATTGGCAAGACAGGTTATTTGTCGATTTACCCGATTTTTTAAAGCCAGGTGATGTCATGATTTTTAATGATACTCAGGTGATTAAAGCGCGGTTATTTGGAAAAAAAGACAGTGGTGGCAATATCGAAGTGATGATCGAACGAATCATCGATGAGCATCATGTGCTTGCATCCATTCGTGCCAGTCATGCGCCAAAAATAAATTCCAAGCTTATTTTGGCGCAGGATATTGTGGCTACTGTCGTTGAACGCGGTCATGATTTTTATCGGTTATTTTTTGAGCATGAGCGTTCCGTTGTCGATTTGTTGGAGGATTACGGACAGTTACCTTTGCCCCCTTACATTGCTCGTCCAACCACAGATACTGACGAAGCACGCTATCAAACTGTCTATGCTAAAAATTTAGGTGCTGTCGCAGCACCTACTGCGGGACTGCATTTCGATAACAGCATCATGGCTCGATTGCTGGATCTTGGTATTAGAATAGCGTATGTTACCTTGCATGTCGGCGCAGGGACGTATCAGCCGGTGCGTGCAGAACACATTCAAGACCATATCATGCATAGCGAGAGGTTTTATATTCCGCAACAGACTGTTGATAGGGTTCAACAAGCTAAAAAAGATGGCGGGCGTGTATTAGCGGTAGGAACCACTTCGTTGCGTGCACTCGAGGCTTGCGCGCAGCAGCATGGCGGTAAATTAATGACAGGTTATGGTGAAACGAATATTTTTATAACACCAGGCTATCGATTTCAAATGGTCGATCGCTTACTGACAAATTTTCATTTACCTTGCTCAACATTACTGATGTTAGTGTCTGCTTTTGCCGGGATGGATGCCATCAAAAAGGCTTATCAGCATGCCATCCAGCAACGTTATCGTTTCTTTAGTTATGGCGATGCCATGCTCATTGAGAAAAATCATGAAATTTGAATTACTTACCACCAGTCACAGTGCACGACGAGGCAGATTGACACTCGCACACGGAACAATAGAAACTCCTGTTTTTATGCCTGTAGGCACTTATGGCGCAGTAAAAAGCATGACGCCGCAAGCGCTACACACGATCAACGCACAAATTATTTTAGGCAATACTTTTCATCTGTGGCTACGTCCTGGATTAGAAGTCATTGAAATACATCAAGGATTGCACGATTTTATCGGCTGGCAAAAACCAATACTGACCGATTCTGGAGGATTCCAGGTTTTTAGTTTAGGAGATTTACGCAAAATCACCGAGCAGGGCGTGCATTTCAAATCACCCATCAATGGTGATCATTGTTTTTTATCACCCGAAGAATCGATGCGTATTCAACGGGTATTGAATGCGGACATCGTCATGGTATTCGATGAATGTACTCCCTATCCTGCTGACGAAACCACAACCCGTACTTCAATGGAACTCAGTCTTCGTTGGGCAGAACGTTCGAAGCAAGCCCATGGAGATAACACCAATGCGCTTTTTGGCATCGTTCAAGGCGGCATGTTTGAACAAATCAGGAATGAATCATTCGCAGGTCTGCAACAAATCGGGTTTGACGGTTATGCCATTGGCGGTCTATCGGTTGGTGAAACCAAAGCTGAGATGCAGCGCATCTTACAACATACCGTGCCTTTGCTGCCTAGTGATAAACCACGCTATTTGATGGGAGTTGGCACTCCTGCGGATATTGTTCATGCAGTTGCGCATGGCATTGATATGTTTGATTGCGTGTTGCCAACGCGTAACGCGCGTAATGGCTGGTTGTATACTCGACACGGCATCATTAAGTTACGCAACAGCCAGTATCGTTTAGCCAAATCGCCACCTGATGAAGCATGCGGTTGTTATACCTGTCAAAACTTTTCCTTAGCTTATCTCCATCATTTGCAACGAATTAATGAAATATTGGGTGCGCATCTGAATACCGTGCACAATCTGTTCTACTATCAACAATTGATGCGTGAAATTCGCCATGCTATCGAGCAGCAGCAATTTCAAGAATATGCACAAGAATTTCTGACTAAGCATGCAACATGTTAATATGTGCGCTTTTAAATGCTTTTGGAGAATTTTATGCTGATTAGTGACGCTTTTGCGCAAACTGCAGCGCCAGCGCAGGCTGATGCAAATTTAATGAGCTTGTTGCCGATGATCGCAATTTTTGTTCTGTTTTATTTTCTGTTGATACGCCCACAATCAAAACGTGCCAAAGAACAAAAACAAATGGTTGATGCCTTGCAACGTGGAGATGAAGTCATTACCAATGGCGGTATATTAGGGTTAGTGATCAATGTCAGTGAATCGTATCTCATCATTGAAGTAGCTCCCAGCATTGAAGTGACAGTACTGAAATCTTCGGTGCAAACCTTATTACCGAAAGGCACATTGAAAACTATCGATCCGAAAGGAAAATCCTCAGCAAAATCTAAGCCTGCAAAAGCTAGCACCAGCGATGCTGCTGATACTGCCTCACAAATCAGCGAAGCTGAAGTCGTTTCCGGCGATAAAGCGACAGAAACCACACAGCAATCTAACAAGTAATTTTCCGAAATAGCTGCGAAATTATTTCTCTGTTTTCTAACGATATAACTTTAATCTAATTTACCTTCATGAACCGCTACGCACTTTGGCAATATCTCATCATCGCAGTCTCAATCGTACTTGGACTGTTATATACCTTGCCAAATTTTTATGGTGAATCGCCAGCCGTACAAATATCGCCACTACGCTCATCTTTAACTGCGGATACTGCATTATTAAAGAAAGTTGAAGATGCCTTAAAAGAAAACAGCCTGACTGCAGAAGGTGTATTTCTTGAAGGCAACAGTATAAAAGCGCGATTCAAGGACACCGATACACAAATTAAAGCCAAGGATTCACTTCAATCAGCGCTGGGAAATGACTACATTACTGCGCTTAATCTTTTGCCCAACTCTCCGCAATGGTTGACTAGTTTGGGTGCTTTGCCCATGTATTTGGGCTTGGATTTGCGTGGCGGCGTTCATTTCATGTTGGCAGTAGACATGCAAGGCGCTTTGGAAAAATCGCTAGAAGGCTATAGTTCTGATATTCGTACTGCGTTACGTGGAAAGAAAATATCTTACTCAGGAATTGAGAAGCTCAATCAGAAATTGATTGTAAAATTTCGCGATGCCGAATCGCGGGCGCAAGCAGAAGCCGAATTAAAATCCAATTACCCCGATCTTGCTTTTGTGCAAGAGCAAATTGGCGAACGCTTCGATCTAGTGACTACGATCAAACAGGAAGCGATGATTCGCATGCAAGATTCGGCAGTGATGCAAAATATCACCACATTGCGCAATCGGGTCAACGAACTCGGTGTCGCAGAGCCGATTATTCAAAAAGCCGGACGAGATCGCGTCATTGTGCAATTGCCAGGCGTACAGGATACCGCCAAAGCGAAAGATATTTTAGGACGTACAGCAACGTTAGAAATCCGCATGGTGGATGACGAGCGTGATCTGGATGCAGCCACGCGAGGGAAAGTGCCGTTTGGCGTAGAATTATTTGAAGAACGCGGCGGTGGTCCACTACTCGTGAAAAAACAAGTGTTACTGACGGGTGAGCATATTACCGATGCACAACCGGGTTTTGATAAAGACAATCAACCCGCAGTTCACATCAATCTCGACAGCGGCGGATCACGCATATTCAAGCAATTGACGCGTGATAATGTCGGAAAAAGAATGGCGATTCTGTTGATTGAAAAGAATCAGGCCGAAGTGATCACCGCGCCAGTGATTCGTGAAGAAATTGGTGGGGGCCGGGTTCAAATTAGCGGTCGGATGACGAGTACAGAAGCACGAGATGTTGCATTATTACTTCGTTCGGGTGCTTTAGCGGCACCGATGGATATCATTGAGGAACGTACCGTTGGCCCAAGCTTAGGCGCTGAAAACATTAGTCGTGGTTTTAATTCCACGTTATATGGTTTCTTAGCCGTCGCCATTTTCGTGGCCATTTATTATTCCGCTTTTGGTGTCATATCCGTCGTGGCATTAGCACTCAATTTATTAATGCTAGTCGGTATGCTGTCGATCATGCAGGCTACACTCACATTACCTGGCATGGCTGCTCTGGCATTAACGGTGGGTATGGCGATCGATGCCAATGTATTGATTAACGAGCGGATACGCGATGAATTACGCATCGGTATGCCGCCGCAACAAGCAATACACAATGGTTATGAGCGGGCTTTTGGTACTATTGTTGATTCAAACATTACTACCTTAATCGCAGGCATTGCTTTATTTGCTTTTGGGTCAGGCCCTATCAAAGGATTCGCGGTTGTGTTATGCCTGGGTATTCTCACTTCGGTATTTACAGCCACTTTTGTTTCACGCGGTTTGGTTAATTGGTTTTACGGTAATCGTCGATTGGATTCTGTGCCCATCGGAAAAATATGGATTCCCAAAAACAGCAACGAATCGTTCGATGTGGTCAATACAATTGACAATGCATTAATGGATACCAAAGAACGTCACCCAAAAAGCGCTGCATCCTTACCGATCAAAGACGTTCCTCCCAAAGAGACTTTGCAGGATGAGCTTGTAAACGAAGAGATCAGTGATGAAGTGGATGCTAAAACCCCGATGATTTCTGAAAATAACGTTGCCCAAACGGTTCAAAAAACTCCAAGCACCGAACTACCGCGTAGCAAGAATAAAAATAAACGCAAAAAATAAATAACTATCGTCGCTATAGCGCATTAAATAATTCATAAGGAAACTACCATGGACTTTTTTAGATTTGATCGCAATATTCCTTTTATGAGTTGGCGTCGAACGGGCGCTGTTATTTCGATCACAACGTTTGTTTTGGCTGTTTTTTTTATTGCTACCAAAGGGTTAAACCTGGGAATTGATTTTACTGGTGGAACGATTTTGGAAGTTAATTATCAACAAGCCGCTGATTTGGAAAAAATAAGAACAACTTTGACAAGTAGTGGCATATCCGATGCCAGTGTGCAGAACTTTGGCACTTCACGCGATGTGCTGATTCGATTGCCCGTTAGACCAGACACATCTAGTGCTCAACTGTCAGAGAAAGTGTTAGAAATACTCAAGCAAGCCGATGCGTCAGTGGAAATGCGACGCGTTGAATTCGTCGGACCGCAAGTTGGTGAAGAATTGTTAGAAAGCGGAGCCTTGGCGTTGTTATTTGTTTCAATTGGAATTGTCATTTATCTTGCAGTACGATTTGAGTGGAAATTCGGTATTGCAGGAATGATCGCAAACTTGCATGACGTAATCATTATCGTAGGTTTTTTTGCTTTCTTTCAATGGGAATTTTCACTGACTGTTCTTGCCGCAGTATTAGCGATTTTAGGTTATTCGGTGAATGAATCAGTGGTTATTTTTGACCGTATCCGCGAGAATTTTCGCAAAATGCGAAATGCTTCTGTAACGCAAATCATTGATGATGCCATTACAAAGACTATGTCACGCACAATTATTACGCATGGCAGCACACAGATGGTTGTCATCGCCATGTTATTGTTCGGTGGTGAGGTGCTTTACTATTTTTCACTTGCTTTAACCATCGGCATTTTATTTGGAATTTATTCCTCCATCATGGTCGGTAGCTCTATCATTATGCTGCTGGGCGTGAAACGTGAAGATCTCATGAGACCAGAAAAGAAACCTGTTGAAAATGACGGTGCCGTCGTTTAGAGAGTTTCAAATATCGGCTTTAAATTCGTGTTATTCATAATTAGGCGGTGTTGATTTTGATCGTATGATCCAAAGCATGATCGTTTCTTTTTAATTCTCTGAGGTACACGCCTTGTTTACTGATATTGTTCACTGGATCGTCGAAACCGTAAGTAGTTTAGGATATCCCGGTATTTTTCTATTGATGCTGATTGAATCCAGTTTTATTCCTTTTCCCAGTGAAGTCATTATGATTCCTGCCGGCTATCTCGCATCAAAAGGTGAAATGAATATTGTGATAGCGATTCTATGTGGGATATTGGGAAGTTTGGCTGGAGCATTGGTCAATTATTATCTTGCCGTATATCTGGGCAGACCATTGTTGATACGCTACGGAAAGTATTTTATGTTTGAAGAGAAGCATATGCAAAAAATGGAAAGTTTCTTTTCTAAACATGGTCATATTTCAACACTCACAGGCCGTCTAATTCCAGTAATCCGCCAGTACATTTCTTTACCTGCTGGACTTGCACGAATGAATTTAGCGGTATTTAGCTTTTATACCTGTTTAGGTGCGGGAATTTGGGTGATTGTTTTAACCTTGTTAGGCTACTACATTGGTGAAAATGAAGCGCTTATTAAAGAATACCTGCATCAAATCGTATTGCTACTAATCATTAGCTGCGCTATTGGAATAGGGATTTATTGGTATTTGCAAAATAAAAAATAGAAACATTGGGACTAGTTTCTGTACAATTTTTCTTATTGTTGCAATAAACAACTAGAATAATAACGAAAAGTAAAAGACAGTTGTAGCAGAAGATGCAGATGAGTTTGCTGGAATTGGTAGAACAATTGAGGAAATGCAGCACGATGATATGAGTATGTCGGTGTTATTGTTCAAAGCCTGTTGACGCCGGTCGAAAATTGACCAGGTAATTTCACGTATCCTGCTTAAATTTTAGGCAGGAGGCAGTAGAGGTGATTACTATGGTTATGTATGCAAAGATACGGGGGATGTATTATCGTGAACAT
>JAJHPK010000076.1 GCA_020890945.1 Nitrosomonas sp. | reverse complement strand
ATTTTATAGCTGTATTTACTTTTAGATAATATTTCATAAGGAACAATATTCATGAAAATAGCTCAAAAATTCATTATTTCTGCGGTACTTATTAGTAGTATTTTTACTGTTGTGTTGGCAATGTATGAAATTCCACAGACGACAATGGATTGGGTGCTGTCAGAAATTATTTTCGGAGTGATAATTTATATCAATTATCTAGTGATTGCGATGACATTTAGTTCATCGAAGGTCGATTACTTTTCTTTTCCAAAGAAAAGTGAAATGAACTAGTTTTTGAGAATAGATCCATCGCAAGATTTTGTGATGGATCTATGCTTGAGTTTAAATAAACATAGAGAAGCAGGAAGCTACTTATTTTCTCAACAAAACGACTACTTCGTCAGCATTGCATTAATTTGTATCAACGCATCTTCGTCTAATTCTCCTGTTTCAGCGATTAAACGTAATCGAGACATTAAATAACCGTGATAGGCTTTAGCTAGATCACGTTTAGCGACATACATTTGTTGCTGTGCATTTAAAACATCAACTTCCGTTCTGACACCGACTTGTTGACCTAATATGGTTGATTCCAACTGAGTCTGGATAGACTTAAAAGCTTGTTTCAGGGCATTAATTTGTGCGATGCCGTTGGTGACATTTAAAAAATGTTGTCGTACTTGTAAAGCAATGTTGCGGCGTGTGGTTTCCAAATCGTGAAATGCTTTTTCTTTGAGTGCTACTGCTTCTCGCGCACGAGACTGCACCGAGAAACCTTGAAATATCGGCACATTGAGTTGCAAGCCAATGGATTTTGAGGTCAGGTCAATCCCTCTGCCGGTGATTGCGGCGCCCACATTAGTTTGATCGCTAAACTGTGCGACTAAATCTAGTGTGGGATAGTGCTGTGCGTTGATCCTTTTAACTTCTTGTTGGGCTAGTTCATAAGCGGCCTGTTGAATTTTTAGCGTGTAATTTTGGTCTTCTGCCGCACGCACCCACTCGTCCATGGTTTTGTACTTCATGCTAGTTAAATCAGAAATAATCTCTTTCGCGGTTAACAGATTTTCCGGAAACTGAGTGGTAATACTTTGCAGAGTACGTTTTCTGATTTCTAATCCATTGCGCGCTGCAATTTCCTGCGATGTTGTTAAATCGTAGCGTGCTTGTGCTTCGTTGGTATCAACAATAGTAGCCACACCGACTTCGAAATTGCGTTTGGCTTGTTCAAGTTGTTTATGAATGGCTTTCTTTTGCGTTTCGGCGACTTCTACATCGATTTGCGCGTCCAATACATCAAAGTAAGCCTGAGAGACGCGCAAAATCAAATCCTGCCCTGCTACGATGAACTGTGCATCCGCTCTACTAACTTCGGTTTTTGATTGTTGGTAGATGATGATGTTTTCCATACGAAACAACGGTTGCGTGGCCGTCAGAATCAAACTACGCGCATGGATAGTGTTTTCTGGTGGGTTTAATGCTACTCCAGTTCTTGCATCTGTAATTTTGCCTACATCAATCTGCTGAATGTTACGATTCGCGGAAAATGCAATATTGGGTAAAAAACCGGCACGGCCTTGCGTAGTTTTTTCTTGGGTTGCTTCATAGAGTGCCCGTGCAGATCGATATTGTGCGTCATGCGCTAATGCTTCCCGGTACACTCCAATCAGATCTGTCGCTAATAATGGCGGATGCCAAAGGATGGTGATGAGCATGCACAAAACCAGATGCCACGATTTCATATAAAATTCCGATAACGATTCGAGGCAAATAATAAGATTTCACCATTAACTTGTTTTTGGCGACAAAAACTACGGTTAATTTTCTTAATAATCAAAACACAAACTTTTCCGATTGCTGTGCATTAATCAGAGGAACTGTAACAGTTTCAAATAGAGGATCAGTAATAAATTCATCCAACCCTTTGCGGGTAATCAATAGTGCTTGCATGACCGGATCTTCTCCGACTATTGCAAATAACCGACCGCCAATATTCAAGCTTTGTTTGAAAACCTCGGGTAGCACTGGGGTTGAGCCTGTCAACACGATGACATCATACGGAGCGTGTTTTGTCCATCCTTGCGCAGCATCACCTTGTTCAAGCGTCACATTATTGATGTTATAGGCTTTTAGATTTTTTGCGGCCATAGATTCGAGTTCGGGTACGATTTCAACGCTATAGACGTGACCACCCTTTTCAGCCAATAATGCTGTCATATAACCACTGCCAGAACCGACTTCTAAAACTTTATCCGTTTTTTGAATTTTGAGTGCTTGGAGAATCCTTGCTTCCGCTTTGGGCGCCAACATGACTTGTCCATAACCTAACGGAATTTCCATATCAACAAAAGCCATTGATTGTTTTTCCAGGGGAACAAAATCCTCACGTTTTATTTTGTATAACATATCCAACACGCTATCATCCAAGACATACCAAGGACGAATTTGTTGTACTACCATATTAAATCGAGTTTCTTCGAGATTCATTGCGTTTATCCGTTTTTTAATTCTATCGACAGTAAGACTTGCAATTATTTCATATTTCCATTAGCTTCACAGCATCGGCTAGGGGTCCGTTTTCAGAATTTTTCTGATTTATGGTGAGAAAGTCCCTTAATACCTGACGCGGATAATGCCGCCGTAGGGAAGCTGGGATTGATTCCCCTGCTCTTTATGGCATTTTTAAGGAGCAATTATTATATGAATTCCATTTTAAACCCAAAACATTTCTCTAATACAACTGCGCATGTCGATGCAGCAGCAATAAAACCCTTACCCAATTCCCGTAAAATCCATGTGCAGGGATCGCGAGCTGACATTCAAGTACCCATGCGTGAAATTCGCCAAAACGATACGGAAACAAGTCAAGGCGCAGAAAAAAACCCACCCATTTGGGTTTATGATACGTCTGGACCGTATTCCGATCCTACAGCAAAAATCGATATCCGTTCAGGATTGCCGGCGCTGCGCGAAAAATGGATTGTGGAACGTAATGATACCGAAATCTTATCCAGTCACAATTCAACTTATAGCTTGGCACGTTTAAAAGATCCTAAACTTGCTGACATGCGCTTTAACTTACAACGACAACCGCGTCGAAGTAAAGCAGGCATGAATGTTTCGCAAATGCATTATGCGCGCCGTGGCATCATTACGCCAGAGATGGAATTTATTGCAATACGTGAAAATCAACGGGTAGAAGCGTTCAATACGAAAAATCACGATTTGTTGACACGCCAGCATCCTGGGCAGGATTTTGGCGCATCATTGCCAAAAATGATTACAGCAGAATTTGTACGCGATGAAGTGGCTCGGGGACGTGCAATTATTCCCGCCAATATCAATCATCCCGAATCGGAACCCATGATTATAGGGCGTAATTTTCTCGTTAAAATCAACGCCAATATTGGTAATTCCGCGCTAGGATCTAGTATTCAGGAAGAAGTGGAAAAAATGACGTGGGCGATTCGCTGGGGCGGCGATACGGTCATGGATTTATCAACCGGTAAAAACATTCACGAAACGCGCGAATGGATTGTTCGCAACAGTCCCGTGCCTATTGGTACCGTCCCGATTTACCAGGCGCTAGAAAAAGTCGATGGAAAATCGGAAGAATTAACCTGGGAAATTTTCCGCGATACCTTGATCGAGCAAGCTGAACAAGGCGTTGATTATTTTACTATTCATGCGGGAGTCCGCCTGGCATTTGTGCCGATGACGGCGAAACGCATGACGGGCATTGTGTCACGCGGCGGCTCAATCATGGCGAAATGGTGTCTAGCGCATCATAAAGAAAGCTTTTTATACACACATTTCGAAGAGATTTGCGAAATCATGAAAGCCTATGATGTGAGTTTTTCCCTTGGGGATGGTTTGCGTCCAGGTTCTATCTATGATGCGAATGATGAAGCGCAGTTCGCCGAGTTGAAGACCCTCGGTGAATTAACAAAAATCGCTTGGAAACACGATGTCCAAACCATGATCGAAGGCCCTGGACATGTACCTATGCATCTGATCAAAGAAAATATGGAGTTGCAATTAAAGCATTGCGATGAAGCGCCTTTTTATACCCTTGGACCACTGACAACCGACATAGCCCCTGGTTATGATCACATTACATCAGCGATTGGCGCAGCAATGATCGGTTGGTATGGTACAGCGATGCTTTGTTATGTCACACCGAAAGAACATCTCGGTTTACCGGATAAAGACGATGTCAAAGACGGTATCATTACCTATAAGATTGCCGCGCATGCCGCTGATCTAGCGAAAGGTCACCCCGGTGCGCAAATTCGTGACAATGCGCTGTCCAAGGCACGTTTTGAATTTCGCTGGGAAGACCAATTCAATTTAAGTCTCGATCCCGACAAAGCACAACAATTCCACGATGAAACTTTGCCGCAGGAAGGCGCGAAAACCGCACACTTTTGCTCGATGTGTGGACCGCATTTTTGTTCCATGAAAATTACGCAGGATGTGCGCGATTATGCTGAGGCTCAAGGAGTCGCTGATGACAAGGCGTTAGAGTTGGGCATGGCGCAAAAATCAGCCGAATTCAAGGAAAAAGGCGCAGAGCTGTACAGTAAATTGTAAAGATTCCGCATCTTTGTTTTTTGCAGTACTAAAATCAATTTATAGACATAACGATATCACGCTACATGGATCTTATTTTACTGTTTAAAGCATTTATTCTCGGGGTGGTGGAAGGGATGACCGAGTTTCTTCCTATTTCATCCACCGGTCATTTAATTTTGATTGGAAGCTTGCTTGATTTCAATGATGAACGCGGCAAAGTCTTTACTATTGCGATTCAACTAGGCGCTATTTTGGCTGTTTGTTGGGAATACCGAAGCAAAGTGATGCAAATAATTACAGGCATAGGTCGTGATGAAACGTCCAATCGGTTTGTCATTAATTTACTGGTTGCCTTTTTACCCGCAGCGATTCTTGGATTTTTCTTTATCAGCATCATTAAATCCTATTTATTCCATCCGGTTCCAGTAGCGATTGCATTAGTAGTGGGTGGTTTACTGATCTTATGGGCAGAACGTCGAGAACATACTGTCGAAGTAGAAAGTGTGGATGACATGGATTGGAAGCACGCACTGAAGGTAGGTTGCGCGCAATGTTTGGCGATGATTCCGGGAACATCTCGCTCAGGAGCAACCATTATTGGAGGATTGCTTTTTGGCCTATCTCGTAAAGCCGCAGCAGAATTTTCTTTTTTTCTCGCGATACCGACGATGTTTGCCGCAACGGTTTATGACATATACAAAAACCGAGAATTTCTGGAATGGAATGATTTCAGTATGTTTGCCGTTGGATTTATTGCAGCGTTTATCAGTGCATTAATTGCGGTTCGTGGATTGGTTCGCTTTGTCAGTAATCATGATTTCACCATTTTCGCTTGGTATCGCATCGTATTTGGGATCGTCATTCTGATTACGGCGTACACAGGAGTAATTACCTGGTCGGAAGTGTGAGATAAGCAGAGTCGTTGGGATAGCGCAGATTGGATTCAATAATCGTTTATTTTTTCTAGAAAATAGATCGCGTCCTTAAAAATCGAATACGTGCTGCGTCGATTTGCCGCATTGACAGAATCAACTGACCTTTATACTCTTTCATTAAATCATTCAAAGCGCTATCGTTATGATTTAAATGGCCTCAACCTATTCCAGAACGGGTACTTGATCAGTCACAAACGGCTTAGCATTTTCAGGGGCCATTTCTCGTTTCATGCGCTAGCAATGGGAAAGCATGATTTTTACTGAGGATAATCCAATGTCGATAACAAAAAGTGTTTGTATTGTTTTTTTAGCGGCGTGTTTATGGGGAAATTTCGCATTCGCACAACAAGTCGTCAAGGATAGTTATATTATCCTTTTCCAACAGAATGCCGGGGTGATTGATCCGCCCAATCCGGCAAATGCAGGTAAAGTTCCAGTAGGGCAGCCTACTTCGGGGCAAAATAAAGAACAGCTTGCGGCTGAATTGGGATTGAATGGTAAAATCGTTTCGATTCTTGAAGTTAACAATGGCATCGTGGTAAAAATGAATGAACAGGAAGCGCAACAATGGCGAAGCGATGTGCGCGTCATGAGTGTTGAACAGGATTTTTTATTGTCATTTGATGCGATACAGGATGTTCAAGGCGATTTTCCGTTATATCGCGATAATAAATTGACTATCCCACGTGTCGATACGGATCAACAGGCAGGAATATTTCAGGGCGGGGTCTTTCAGTATGATTCAGCCATAAACGCCTGGCGATTACAAGACTACCGGGTGGCACCAGTGGCTGACATTTTCCTTTTGGATAGTAACGCAGTCGAGTTAATCGTCAAAGAAACGCTGCCCACACAAGTATTCTTGAAAGTCAAAGGAAGTTTTTCCGATAGCTGTCAAACACTTGGAAGAGTCAATCATCGTTTGAAGGGTAATCGTTTTGAAGTGGTTATCAGTGTTGCAAGCTCAGGCTCTCAAGCCTGTTTTCCAGAAGTAAAACCTTTTGAAAAGATTATTCCTTTGCCCGTATATGGCTTATCTGCCGGAAATTACGAATATATTGTCAATGGAAAAATTACCGGTAGCTTTGAATTAAAGAACGACAATAATTTATAAGAGAGACCTTTGCAAAATTTGAATTTTAGAGCATGTGTTCAATAAGAAACAATGCACTAAATTAGTAAACGGGTTTTGTAAAAACCTCTGATCTATTTGCTTCAAGAAATTTCCTTTCCGGGTGCGGTGAGTTACATCAAATTCTGAGAAACTCATACCCATCACTTCAAGCTACTATTCTAAACCACACTTATAGCAGTTTGTTTGTCAAATATGATGCAACCATGCAAAGATCTCTTCTCGTTATTTGATAAGAATGCTGGTTTCGGCTAGATTAAAACCGAAACCAGATCTACAACGAAATAAAATGGCTTCTTTCTTAAATATCGCTTTTAGTTATTAGATTGTTTCAAATGTATCAAAGCTTCTTTGACATGTTTCGTACCTTCGTCGGGATGATCTTGTTTTGCATGCTCAATTGCTTCATTCAAATGTTTTACGGATTCAGAAACATGCTGTTTATCAGCACCTGAAAGCTGATTTTCTGCCGCTTTCGCATGTTTTAAACTTTCCTCGGCATGTTCCAGCAATGCTTTGGTATGCCCAGCTTTTCCATGTATTTGTGCATCTTCTGCGTGCTCAATAGCCTCAGCTCTATGTTTGTTGATATTATCAGCGGCTGCCAAAGGGAAACTAACAAGAAGCGCGATAATGCCAATTGCCAAAGTTGATTGGTTGTGTTTCATAAGTCAGTCCTTTCTTTTATAAAATTAATTTTTATTCGCTACAAAATCCACAAACAATTTTCTATTTATTAATCGTGTGAATCTATCAAGATGGACTGTATGCATAAAAAGTAGTTCAAATTTTATTTTATTTAACTCTTTCAATTTTAACCATTATTTCAGTAGTTCTTTAAGCTCATTGTAATCAATCCACTGCTTCGTAAGAGGCTTTCCATCGATTAATGTAAAAGGTTTGTCTGGTTCACCCAAGTCTGACAAAACAGCTCGTGCACCCGAAAAAT
>JAJHPK010000070.1 GCA_020890945.1 Nitrosomonas sp. | reverse complement strand
TTTAAAAACATTATTATCTGTCATTGCGGTGTTCTCCTTATTTTGATAGTTGATCTGGGCAGATCTTTATCAACAGATTACACCGCTCTCTTCTCCTTCCATACACCAGAAATGATCATAGCTCGGTCTGCATCAAAAAATTACGCCGCACTCTACTTTTTTAGACCGAAAATGATCATAACAAATTTATAAGCGATCAAGGTTATCCGAGGTAAATAAATATTGTGATCATTTTTAACAATTTTTTAACATTGATCCGTCTAAAATTCTTTGGTCTTTCTTTATAAGTAGAGTTACCAGTAATGATAAATAGTCACTGTTTAAATGGTCGTGTGTCAATGGATTTTGGCAGAAGAATATTTTAAAAATTGCTGTAAAGGATTTTATAGGAGTCTCATGAGCTTTTTAAAAAAAGTGAATCATTACTAAAATGGAGTTGAATGTAATTCATGAGAGTGCTTATTATTGAGGATAATCAAGATATTGCTTTGAGTGTATGTGATTATTTAGAAGCAATCGGTTACACTGTTGACGCTGCTGGGGATGGAGTTACTGGTTTACATTTAGCAGTTACCAAAGACTACGATGCTATCATTTTAGATTTATCTTTACCTGGAATTGATGGTATTTCTCTTTGTCGCCGGCTTCGTCAGGATGCAGAAAAATCTGCCCCGATACTGATGCTGACGGCGAGAGATTCTCTGGAGAATAAACTTGAGGGGTTTGAGTCGGGTGCTAACGATTATATGGCTAAACCCTTTTCGCTAAAAGAATTGGCGGTGCGTATTAGGGTGCTAGCCGAGCATACAAATTATAAAAATAGTAAAAAGTTGGTGGTTGCAGACCTTTCTATGGATATCAATGCACATCAAGTTTTCAGGGGAGATAAATATCTTAACCTTAATCCGATGCAATTTCGCTTACTCAGATTTTTAATGCAAAATCCTCATCGTCTGATTAAGCGAGAAGAACTTGAATATGAAGTTTGGGGAGATGATCCGCCGGATAGCGATGCGCTACGTACACATCTTTCAAGTCTTAGGCAGATCATAGATAAGCCTTTTGATCGACCTTTATTACACACTATACGCGGTTTTGGATACAAGCTCTCCGATAAAAACGCAGAAGCTTGACCGAATTTCTCGGTTCATCGTTTATGCCTTTGTGGTATTTGGTTTTATTTTAGCTATTTTAGTAGGCTTAAGTTTTTATATTGCACTAGAGTCTTTTGAAGAAAATATTCTTGATGACATATTAAAATCCGAGTTAAAACATTTTCAGGAACAAATCGGAGATGAGCAGTCACAAGGAAAATTTCATTCCAGTTCAACGAATATTTTCGTAACGCATGTCAATGAGCAGCTTTCTTTACCAACGCACTTGCGGGATTTATCTGCAGGTATTCATGAAATAAATTATGCGAATCAAAACTATCGAATATTCGTTGCTCTTAAAGGGGATACGCGTTACATAATTCAATATAACGACACGGGTATTCACTACCGAGAGCAATATTTATTTCGAATGTTATGGGTGTGCTGTTTGGCGATATTAATGTTTGCATTTGCTATTGGCTGGAATTTGGCAAAGCAAGTGATTCGCCCTATTAATCAACTTTCTGAACAAATTATAACCATACGACAGTCTCAAAAAGGTTCTCTCGATTTATCAGAGTTTGATAATGATGGGGTAGGTGAGTTAGCCAATGAATTAAGCAGTTATCATCGGCAATTGCAAGAACTCTTAAATCGAGAAAAAGAATTTGCATACAACGTCAGTCATGAATTAAGAACCCCTGTTACTGTTATAAGCTTAGCCGCTCAAGTCTTGAGCGAGAAATCAGATCTTTCAGTTTTGGACCAAGAACGAATTAATCGTATTCAACGCGCTGTCACTGAAGTTTCTGAATTAATCGATACTTTCTTAATGCTTGCACAGATTTACGATGACAAACCCAATCAGTCTGTTTTGTCTTGTGAAGTTGGAGAAGTTATTCGTAATGTAATTGAACAGCAAAGAGTTTGGCTAGGAAATAAACCCATCGAAGTTATATTTGAAGAAAATAATCCAATAAATTTAGCGGCGCCAGTCGGCGTTGTTAACGTACTGATCGCAAATCTTATACGTAACGCATTTAGATATACTGAAAGTGGTATGGTAATAATAACTTTGTTAGGTCATCAGTTGAAAATTAAAGACACCGGTGTAGGTATCGATCCTTCTTTGGTGAATCAACTGTTTAAACATCACAAAAAAATAAATGCTATGGGTATGGAAAGAGTAGCCTTAGGGCTTTCAATAGTGAAAAGGATCTGCGAAAGGTATGGTTGGTCTGTTTCTCTTGATAGCACTAAAGGTCCTGGTTCTACTTTTATAGTTTCCTTTAATTCTGATTCGTGATATTTCAGAGAAATCAGGATTGACCTGTCATCTTTTGGAAACTTTTTATAAATTATAATTAACGTTTGTTTTTGTTTGATGTCGCATAGAGATGCGCAATGAACTTGCAAGCTCAGAAATGCTGCGTTATTAATTTTTAACTTGCAATTTTTGATGTTCTCTCCGTCAGGAATAGCTAAAAAAAGTGCCCGGAGAGCAATTATATGAAGAGACCTTTGCAAAATCCTATTTTTAAAAATTCTTTGGCGCGGTTTTAACCTTAATTTTGCATTGTTATCTTTAAAATTTTCTTATATCCATAATGGGTATGAAATTACATGTGTGGAGTGAATAATGATAACAGCTAAGTCATACAATCGAAATTATACGGTCCAAGGCTTTAAAAGAGAATCAACACAAAGCCTGGAGAATGAAAAAGTAAGTTTAACAAAAAAACAAGTTTCTGATCTCCTGAAGAATCTTGATCCAATCAACACCTTGACACCAACTTTACGCAAATTACTTGAGGCAAGTTTAATGCTCGGGACTATAAGTAGCAAAATCCTAGCACAGCATTTACATTGCAAACCTTCCATTATCCGTGAACAGTTTCACTCGATTTTGATTTTGCTTACCAAGAAAAAGAAAGTTGTTTAGCAAAGATTTAAAGTACAAAATTCATTAAAGTGATAGAGTGACGCTTTGATATTTTTTAGTCGTTAGTTAGGCCGCATTATTTTTATGAATCAGCTGTCTAAGCAATTAAGAATTGGTTTTCTATTTAACCATGATGCTTCACATCAAGTTGCCCACATTGCTCCAATAATTGATAAATTAATTTCATTAAACTCACACTATAAAGTAGTTGCTATGGTAACTTCTGATTTACTTTATGAAAGTTTGATGGAAATTGTCGAGAGCAGAGATAATCCTAATTTTGAAATTAAAAAACTCGAAACACCAAAATATTTGCTTAGGCTATTCAAAATAGCCAATACGGTGGCTCCAGTGCAACGTCTATATGTTTTATATCACTATCTTTCTATCTTTAAAGAACTTGATTGCCTGGTGGTATCAGAGATGACAAGCTCGTTACTTAAAACAAAATGGAAAATACAAACCCCGCTGGTTATTTTCCCACATGGGGCTGGAGATCGGGCAATTGGTTATACAAAAACAATTTCTCATTATGATCACATATTACTTCCAGGAGAAAAAGTTCGTGATCGCATGATAAATGAGGGACTTATAGGTACAGATAACTATAGTATCGTCGGATATTCGAAATTTGATCTGATTGAAAGAAAAAACTCTAAAGCAGAGGGTTATTTCAGAAACGCTAATCCCGTTGTGCTATACAATCCTCATTTTGATGCATATTTGTCTTCTTGGTACCAGATGGGGATGGATGTATTAGATTTTTTTGCGCACAATCAAGATTACAATTTAATTGTGGCACCTCACGTCATGTTATTTAAAAAAAATATACATTTCTCATTAGAGGATCGCCATTTTAAATGGGTCAAGGCCATCCCTAAGCGATATTTCGAATATCCAAACATTAAAATTGATTTAGGTAGCGTTAGTTCTATAAATATGGATTATTCATTAGGCGCGGATATTTATTTGGGAGACGTTTCGAGCCAGGTTTATGAATTTTTATATAAACCAAGACCTTGCATTTTCTTGAATAGCCATCGAGCGGACTGGGTAGGTAATCCTAACTATAAGTTCTGGGAATGCGGTTCTGTATTAACAAGCGTTAAAGACCTAGGTAGCGTGCTAGAAAAAATTAACGATATTCAAGAAAGATACCGAGAAACCCAAGTTAAGATGTTTAAATCAACTTTTGATTTAAATGATCTGCCTTCTTCTCTTCGTGCTGCGAAAGCAATTCAATCTTTCCTTTCTACTGAGAAGAAAGTCTTACGCACAGTTTAAAGCAAGATTATCAATAACATTCAGAGTTTACGCCCTGCTTCTATATTGATTACTTACTGCATAATAGAATTTGACAGACATTGACTAACCTAGTTTATGCACATTCATTACAATTGGAATGAAATTCTAATAAGAGTTATTCTTTTTCTGTTTTGTCTAACCATTTTGCTAAACAAGGCAAATATTTTTGGTTTTCCTCTTGTTATTTTCGCTTGGATAATAGATCAAGGCTATAGAGATTTTTCAATATTACTAAATGAACCTTTTGTAAAAGGAATTCTTGCGCTTTGTGCTTTAATCGGGATTGGATTGTTATGGAGTGAATATCCTTTTTTCGGACACATGAAATGGCGGAAATATTTCATTTTATTGATATTTATTCCATTTTTCTCGCTATTAAATAAAGAGCGACTTTTATGGGCGATTGCTGGATTATTGATGGGGTATTTTAGTATTTTACTTATCGGAGGGTTCGAGAGCTTGATTCTCTCGGAACAAGGCATACCGCAATTGAATATATCTTATTTAAGCTTTTCGGCGCAATTGGGAATTGGTGCGATACTATCAATTTACCTTGCTCAAGCAAATAGTGAGAATAAAGAAAAAGCCTTATTTTTTATGATGTTGGGCATAGTGTTATTGTTTTTGCAATTTACACAAAATGCGAGAGCTGTTTTATTGGCTACATTAATCGCTATAGCGGTTATGACATGGTTTTTTTATTCTAAAAATATCAAAAAATATGCATTTTTTTTGATATCGTTATTAATGATAACTGTAATATTTTCCACGATAACTCCAATTTTTAGAGATCGACTCATTCAAATCAAGGATGACGTGATTGAATTTCACCAAGGGAATTACAATACTAGCATTGGCTCTCGAGTAGCATTGTGGGATATTGGTATTGATGGTATTCGAAAAAGCCCTTTATTAGGACATGGTACAGGTACTCCTGAAATTTATTTTCAAAAAGAAGTTAAAGTCTATAAAGATGGTCAATATAAAAATTTACCAAATTTCTTAGAAGTTACACATTATCATAATGATTGGATTGAAATCGGAATGCATTTGGGGATCGTAGGGATATTTGCTTTAGGATTTCTATTGTGGAGCTGGTATCAAACATTTAAAGTTCACGCTCTCCGGAATCTTGGCATAGGATTAATGTGCTACATTTTCATCGCAGGTCTAACAGATACATTCATTATTTTTAGTCGAATTTCTACATTTCTCCTTGTCGTTACTGCCATATCAATCTGTTGGTCGAAACAACAACACGATGATAAAAAGACAATGGTTAGCTAGTAGAATCACTTATTATGAAGTTCGTTGTCATCACTTTTTTTACTAATTCTAAATACATACGGCGATAAAAACTCCGCATGAATATCAGAAAATCTGTTTAAATTCTTTCCAAGAGTCTTAATTCTTAAATTAATTTCTTCCTTGGAAATAGTTGGAAACTGATGGTTATGATATTTGATATGAGTGCGATGATTAGGATTGAGCATTTTTAAGCGCTGAATGATTCCTCTTCCTGTCATTCCTAGCCACCCCGATGCGGTATTTAATTTACTTCTTTTATTAGGAGGATTAGTTAAGTACCCGGCATTCAGTAATACATCTACAATTTTATCGGCTGCCAAGGTTCCATTAGTGGATGATAAGTGCTTTTCAAAAAGTTTGTTTTTTGTTTGCTCACTGATTAACCCGATTTTTCCCTGTATCACTGCAGATATTCCTTCAAAAACCTGTTCAGGAGTGGTAGCTTCATGACTGAGTGAATTTGGAAGATGATAATCATACATTTCAGCATGAATAGGCTGGTAAGTTATTGATGGTGTTCCTAGCACAGTCGCTTCTACCGCGGTCGTGCAACCATTATGCAATAATCCTTGAGACGCCATCAGCCAAGGGGCGACATTTCCTTCATGAACAACTTGTATATTATCGATGCCTTTAAGTAAATCGCGCCATACAGCGTGATTCTCTGAAGGATGAGGTCTTAATATAAACTGATTATTTGGAAAACGCTTACTCAATTCAGGTAATAACTTCTTAAAGCTCGTGTAAATAAGTTTCTGGTGGTTTTCCATTCCTTCTGCGAACTGTTTACTAAGTCCAGAACCGCTTCTACTTATTTTTATAAAACTTCCTTTATGATCGCGTTGTATTAAATTTAAATTATCGACGAAGTTATTAACGAATGAAAAATTCGTATTGATTAGAATAAAATCTCCATACTTTGCTTGTATTTCATCCACTTTCTGTTGGAAAATGCCTCGCAACTCTGGGCGAAGTAAATCGATACGGGAATTACCCGTTAAATGAATGGGAATTCCAGTATATCCCTTATAGTTTGAATAAGCTTTCGCGTCATCTTTTCCCCAGGCAAACAAATGAGAAATCGCTGCAAACGTCGCTTTTGAATAACGCCATTCGTAATATTCTGGAGAGTCAAAGCGCACCAATCCCTCCTCATCACAAGCTACTATATCGTAGCCTAATTGATTCATAAGAGAGAAAGTGGCGCCATTAACGGAACGCATACTTTTAGCGAAAACTACCCCGAGCGGCAATTTTGGCATCGCAAGATAAATGAAAAACTGGGATCCCAGAATAATAGGAAACCCTTTCTCCGCCGCGCAACAAGCTATTAGAAGCTTGGAGTCTAATTCACGAACTTGATTTTCGATGGGAATGATGAGGGTTGGTGTTTTTTTAGACATACTTTAAGTAAATCGATAGATTGTTTTATATTATTGGTTTTTAACGAATAAATGAATTATGAACTAAATATTTAAGTTCAAAAGCATTCAAATTAGTCGCCTAGTTCAAGTGTAGTTGCTGTTGAAAATGAAATTTTCAAATCTTGCGACAGGCACGGAAGTGAATGAAGTTATTGGAGCAAGTAATTCTTTTTCAGCAAATTATATCATTCGAAGCAGAGGGTTTCTCGAATGCCAAGATAGATAGGGAAAATGATCCTTACTGTGCCTTGTGCCGTTCTCCTTGATAGAATGAGAACTTTGCAAAATAACGTAAATTTTTAATTTCTATAAAATTCTGTGTTTACTGTCAGGGGACTGTTATTTTTTGCATTTTTCTGTAAATAATCTTGAAATAATCACTGTTAGTCAAAAAGTTGCAATCAATGGGACGAAAAATCCTATTGCTAGTTAAGTGTGTCAATCGTCATGCAAAACTATCCAGGGTTGAGTGGAAAACAGCGTTGAAAAGTATCCACTCTGAGATGATAAATTACCGGCATTTTGCCGGAGAACTCTGGAGTGATAGAGATGGATATAA
>JAJHPK010000037.1 GCA_020890945.1 Nitrosomonas sp. | reverse complement strand
CTGGGCTGGGCAGGATTGTTCTCAGGTGGTATTGCAGCACAAATCATCACCCGTTACTCAAACCTGACAGACGTAACCTGGAATAACGCTAGCCGCGAAATTCTGAACAACCGTATCGTTCCTTAATCTTATTTTGTTTCTTCAAAAACAAAGCCCACTGTCTACTTAGCTAGGCAGTGGGCTTTGTGGTTTGATATCAATCCCCCACCCCAAAAGGATTTCATAAAAATTTCAGCTAGATAATTTTCAACTCTTGTTCTTTACAGTGGTCCGTCAATTGAGCAATGGAACCATACCCAGGAATAGAATGATTGGGAGCTATTTCTAATAGCGGAATCAGTACAAAAGCCCGTTGAAACATACGAGGATGAGGGATAGTTAGCCTTTTGTCCTGCAATACCAAGTCGTCATACAATAACAGATCCAAATCAAGAGTACGGGGCGCGTTCAAAGATTCGCGCTTGCGTCCGTGCATTTGCTCGATTGCCATCAGTTCACTAAATAATTCATAAGGCGTCAAGGTAGTTTCAATTTGACCAACCGCATTAATAAAATCTGGTTGATCCAATCGTCCCACTGGTGCGCTTTGATACAAAGAAGATTGCTTCACCAAATGTGTTTTGGGAATAAGTATTAACTCTTCAAATGCTTTTTGAATTTGTTGAATCGGGTTTTCTAAATTGCTGCCGAGTGCAATAAAAGCTTCACTCATTTGGTTTTCGTCAGTTATTTTGTGAAGTTGTTAAACAGTCGTGACTGCTGGCATAGCTGCCTTGTTTTTTAAGGTCGTTTTTTTTCGCCGCCGTCTTTTTTTTGATTTTATTGCAGGAAGCTCCGTCATCATCTGTTCACGTTGCGCTTGGTCTGCGATGATAAACGCCTCCCACCATGCTTTTAGGCCAGGATCTAGCTCACCACTTTCACAACGTATCAACATAAAATCATATGCAGACCGAAACCTGGGATGTGAAACAAGCTGAAAGGGCCTACGTCCGACTCGCATCTCAAAGCGAGGCTGCATAGTCCAAATTTCTTGCATGACCGAATAAAACCGCTGTGGAATTGCAAGTTTTTTATGTTGTATCGCAAGCGTCTGATTGATAGCGCTAAATAGCGCAGGAAAAGTTTGCTCACCTCGACCACGCAGCGCATTCCAACTCGATAACACTTCATGCCACAATAACGTGGCAAACAAAAATCCTGCCGAGACCGGTTTATTTTGTTGAATACGCTCGTCAGTATTTTTTAATGCCAGCGTAATGAATTGTTTACCAAGCGGTTGCTCCAAGATGGTATCTAGCAATGGCAAAAGACCATGGTGCAAGCCTCGGGCGCGTAATTCTGTAACGCATGTTAAGGCGCAACCCGACAACAACAACTTGAGCATTTCGTCAAACAAACGAGATTCCGGAACATTTTGAAGCAAAGGAGCCAATTTACTAATGGGTAACGCGGTATTTTCCTCGATGTGCAAGCCTAGTTTTGAAGCCAACCTAACTGCGCGCAACATCCGCACGGGATCTTCGCGGTAGCGTTGTTCAGGATCGCCAATGATACGAAGTTTTTTAGCTTGAATATCCGCATATCCATTAACGTAATCAATGATTTCTTCTTTCTCGGGATCATATAAAAGAGCATTCACCGTAAAATCGCGTCGCGCAGCGTCTTCCTGTTGTGTCCCGAATACATTGTCATGCAGCAATCGGCCATGTTGATCGACTTGAACGCTTTCATCAATTTTGGAATTACCGCGAAACGTTGAGACTTCGACAATCTCCGCTCCACACATGACATGAACCAAACGAAATCGTCGCCCGATAATGCGCGACCGACGAAAAATATGTCGTATTTGTTCCGGGGTTGCGTTGGTAGCTACGTCGAAATCTTTTGGGGCAAATCCTAATAACATGTCGCGAGTAGCACCGCCGACAATATAGCTAACATGACCCGCTTGTTGTAATTGCGTAACGATTTTTAAAGCGCAAGGCGCAATTTGTTGCCTTTGAATTGCGTGTTGATTGCGCGAAATAATGGTGGGTTGCTGAGGTGATTCGTAAATAGCATTTTTACGATGAAATACTTTGTTGATGAATTTTAAAATCATTACGGGTAACTAAAAATATGCCTATCTGTCATTCATTTTTGATGTGATTGATTTTATATGGTTTTGATGATTAATACTTGATTTTCATCAGTCTTGCTAGAAGAGAAGCTAGCCGGTAAGCCGGGTTCTGTCGTGGACAGTCATTCCTCTAGATGCGTAATTACTTACGCATTCAAGCAACCTACCCGCAGGCTCAGCGAGCAGCTTCATTGCCTGCCTATTTGGTCTTGCTCCGGATGGAGGTTACCTCGTTTCACCGTAACTTAATACGCTCGTCTCTGTGGCCCTATTCCGTGCTTTTCAGCAGACGGCCGTTAGCCGTCATCCCGCTCTATGGAGCCCGGACTTTCCTCCCCTTGCTTGAAAACCGCAAGCGGCGACTGTCTAGCTAGCTTCGCTAATCATTTTATCACTTACAGTTGATACAATTAAGGAGTAAATGAAATATAACCTGAAGGTTGATCTTGCCAATATTACAGCAACTGATTGGCCAAATTGGCCAGATTGGATCGTTCGCCTTTTTCGAGGCGCACATGAGCATAAATTTCATGATGCTTAATTTTGTCGATCAAATAGGATAATCCATTACTTTGTGAATCAAGGTATGGCGTATCAATTTGGTAAATATCACCGGTAAAAACGATTTTGGTATTTTCACCGGCACGGGTAATGATTGTTTTGACTTCGTGCGGAGTTAGGTTTTGCGCTTCATCGACAATAAAAAATATATTGGAAATACTACGTCCGCGAATGTAAGCGAGTGGGGTGATTTTTAATTTCTCTTGGTCCACGGCGTCAGTTATTTGCTTGTATTCTTTATCTTTTTCAGTAAACAGGCTTTTGATGAATTTGAGATTGTCCCATAGGGGTTCCATATAAGGGTTCAGCTTTGAAATAATGTCCCCAGGCAGAAAACCGATATCTCTATTGCTTAAAGGCACGATAGGGCGCGCTAAAAATATTTGTTTGAAATGCCTTTTCTGATCAAGCGCGCCGGCGAGCGCAAGCAGTGTTTTTCCTGTACCGGCAACGCCTTGCAAGGTGACAAGTTTTACATTGGGATTGGTAATCGCATGCAAAGCAAATACTTGTTCGGCATTCTTGGGCGTAATGCGGAAAGCGGATTCTTTCTGAATGCGTTCGATTCTTTGTGTCACCGGGTTGTAAAATACCAAAACCGATGACCGTGCGTTTTTCAAAATAAAGTAATGGTTGGGTATCGGATCTTTCAATCCTATCTCTGAAGGCGTACAAAAATCATTGGTATAAACGTTATCAATGACATCTTTAGGTAAGCCATCTATAACGGTCTTGCCCGTATATAGTGAATCCAGATCTTTGATTTTTCCGGTTTCAAAGTCTTCTGCAGGAATGTTGAGCGATTTTGCTTTAAGCCGCAAATTAATGTCCTTAGAGACTAAAATAATTTTGTTATCCGGATACTCTTTACTCAGCGACAGGACAACATTGAGAATGCGGTGATCCGGCGTGTTCTCGCCAAATATTTTCGTGGCATCCAATCCGGTAGAATTCTCTTGCATGCATACTTTGAAGTTGCCGTGATTCGGCTCATCGATCGGAATCCATTTCTGCAAAGAATGATTAGTCGACAGTTTATCAATGATACGTATGAACTCTCGTGCCTCAAAGTTCTTGATGTCATTACCTTTTTTAAAATGATCCAATTCTTCCAATACGGTAATGGGAATGGCGATGTCATTATCTTCAAAGCTATATATGGCGCTGTGGTTGTACAAAATAACCGAGGTATCTAACACGAATATTTTCTTTTTTGGTTTTCTTGGCATAAAGGATTTAAGGTAAAAATGACGCAAAGAGTGATTTGATTTTAGCCTCCATTAGAACGGCTTTTTCGGGCTTTGTAAAACAAATAGCTTATATTCTTCTTTTGTTTTTTACGCATGAAGCTATTGGTTTGCTTTCAATAATAGTTTTGTATTACAGCTTAATCAGGTATCTTAAAAGCAAGTATTTTCAGAACCTCTCAAATTAAAATATTCATGATGATTCAGTCGCATTTGAAATTCACAGTCTTTTGTTTGTTGGTAATGGTTTACATCTTGCAACCGCTGATATTTCCTTTCTCGATGGAAGCGCAGGCTAAAAACCAACCATCAAAAACGTCCATCATAAAAGATATCGAGGCGGCCAAGAAAGCAATAGAACGAAGCTCTCTCGATGATTCGCAAAAACAAGCGGCACTTGAACATTTGAAAAAGGCGAGCAACAGCGAAGCGGATATTGTAACCATCAATGAACGTATCGCGGTATTGCGCGCTGAAATGACCGACCAGCCAGCGAAAATGGCTCAATTGCAAAAAGCGCTCTCCATCAACCGAGAGCAAGAAGTCAAAGAATGGTCAAATCGTATTCCTGCTAACGCCGACGGTTATATGCTCGAACAATTGCTAGAAAAAGAGCGTGCCGTGGTAGAAGGATTACAAACGAATATTAATGTGACGATGCAAGACTTAGCCTTATTGTTTTCTTCTCCCATTCAATCGGAAGAAGACAACAGTTTTGTTCATCGCATGATGGATGAATTATCGATCCCCACAGTTATTAAAAAAGATGAGCCGGCTGCGCTCTTTGAATCCAGACGGTTGCAACGCATTAGTGAACAACGTCACTTACAAGCAACATTGGATTTGCAAGCGGCCGAACAAAACTCTGCTTCACAAAGACAGAGCTTTTATGAAATGTCTTTGCGGGAACTACGGTTTCGCCTTGGTTTGCATGAAAAGCGAGTTGAGCATTTGCAACAACGCATTTCTGATCGTGCGCGCATTGAATTAGAGTCCTTAGTGAGCAAACTGACTGAACACCAACAAGAATTTGTAGGATCGGTTCCAATTCTCGTATCAACCTCACATGAAAATCTGATTATCGGTGAGTCGATGCTGCAACAAAATGAATGGTTAGTAGAAAACCGTGATGATTTAATGGAAATTGAGCAAGCTCGAAAAAGAATTGCGGATAATTTGCAAGATAGCCGTGTGCGATTGGATGTGGGAGGAATCAATGAACGCGTAGGTCGTTGGTTGTGGAGTGAGCGTCGGCGTTTAAAACCAACGGTTCGTCTTGAATTGAAATTACAGTTAATTCGCAGTGATCTAGCGGATTTAAGATTGGAACGAATCGTATTAAGCGAACAACAACGGGATTTGGTCGATTTTAATGCGGCAGCACGCGGCATGCTTCAGGAAGTCGATTCTAAAACCATATTGAGTAAAGCGGATGATAACCTTCAAGACGCACTCGTTGCGCTATTAAAAAAACGCTCCGAGCTTTTGATCATGATGGAATCATTATTACAAAAGCGAATTTCAACATTAGAAAAAAGCGAACAAGAGTTACAAGAGCAGATTCGGGTTACACAAGAGCTACAGCAGATGCTCAATCGCTATTTGCTCTGGATTCCAAGTCATGGCATGATCGATGCAGCGTGGCTGGAACGTACGCTTGATGGTTTCTATGATTTAATAAAACCTTCTCGTTATCTCACAACACTGGAAATAAGTTTAGACCATTTTCATCAACACCCGCTACCCTGGTTATTTTCCGCCTTATTGATCCTGGTTTTATTTGAACTGCGCCGGCGTGCGCCCATTCAGATCGAGGCTTGCGCAGAAAACACCTATCAAATTCGCAAGGATACTTACCAAGCAACGCTAAAAGCATTGTTTTGGACGATTTTAGTGGCTTTGCCCGTGCCCGTTACGGTGGGGTTATTGGGATTACTATTGCAAGAAGCTGGCACACCTGGGCGGTTCACGCATTCTTTAAGTCAGGCGTTTTTATATCTGACTATTCCACTGTTTTCTACCATATTGCTATTCTGGATGAGCAAAGAGAAAGGACTTGGCCACGCACATTTTCGCTGGACCAAGCAAAGACGGACTACACTGCACCAATGGGTCTCTTTTGCGGGCATCGTGGTTTTACCTTTGTATTTCATCACCGCTTTGGCATTTTTACGCCGGGTAGATATAGCGATTGATGTGCAAGCACGCTTAGCAATTGTCGCAAGTTGCGTATTTTTGGCTTTTATTTTGTGGCGCATACTCGATGTTGGCCGTCTTTGGGTAATTCGTGGCGTTAACAGCGAACCATCGAGTTTAAGAATATTTCTGCGCATATCGCTACCATTAGTCTTCATCATCGTCGCGATATTGGCACTTATGGGTTATATCTACTCGGCAGGCATCATATTGCAGGCTTCTATGTCAAGCTTTAGTCTAATCGTCGCAGTAGCTCTGATTGGAGGCATGTTGGCACGATGGTTTCTACTCGGCGAACGGCGTTTAGCATTGCGCCGATATGAGGAACGCCAAGCAGCGGCGGCACAAGCAGCCGAGGAATCGAGTACTGAAATAACGCCTGAACCGGAAGAACACATTACTTTAGAGCAGGTCAATACGCAAACGCGCCGTTTGATACGTGCTTTGCGAGTAACATTATTGATCGTGGGATTGGTTTGGATCTGGGTTTCCGTTCTACCAGCCGTGACCAGACTTGATGAAATCGTTCTATGGCATTTTAGTGAAAAAGCAATCGATGGCAACCTGATTGAAAAACCCGTAACCCTAATGGCTTTGATATTTGGATTGATTGTGCTGGCGATAACCGTGGCCAGTGCTAGAAATTTACCCGGGTTAATTGAAATTAGTTTGTTATCGCATATCCGTATTGATGCCGCATCGCGCTATGCTATAACTAGCGTGATGCGCTATGCGATCATCATTGGTGGAACGATGGTCGGGCTGGGCATGCTTGGTATGCGTTGGTCGCAACTGCAATGGATGGCGGCAGCACTTTCTGTTGGACTCGGGTTTGGATTGCAAGAAATTTTTGCTAATTTTGTTTCCGGGATTATCTTGTTGTTTGAAAGACCCTTTCGTGTTGGCGATCAGATTACTGTCGGAGAGTTTACTGGCCGGGTAACTAAAATTCGAACACGTGCAACGACAATCCTTGATTCTGACAACAAAGAAATCATCATTCCCAACAAAAATTTTATTACCGGGCAACTGACTAATTGGACTTTAACCGACACGATCACCCGGGTCATTATTCGTGTCGGCGGCATCGCTTATGGTTCTGACGTTGACAAGGTTCGTGCTTTACTATTACAAGCGGCCAGAGAAAATGAAGGAATATTGAAAGAACCAGAGCCGTCTTGTTGGTTCATGACCTTCGGTGCCGGCACGCTTGATTTCGAATTGCGCGTTTTTGTTGATGCCCTGAATCAGCGCATTGAAGTTCAAGATTCAATCAACATGCGAGTGATCGAATTACTTAAGGAAAATGATATTCAAATTGCTTACCCACAATTGGATGTGCATGTGCGTGACATGCCGCCGCTCAAAACAAAAGATCAACAAATAAGTTTTGAAAAATAAAATAGATTGAAAAGTTAAAACTACACGATTGCCAAGATGAATGGGACTTCTGGCAGATTAGATGTTTCTAAAATAGAAATAAAGGGATTTTTGTGAATATTTAGTTAATAAATTGTGAACTAATTGTGAAGTATACTATCTTAGCTATGTAAATTTTATAGCTGTATTTACT
>JAJHPK010000061.1 GCA_020890945.1 Nitrosomonas sp. | reverse complement strand
GTTTAAAAACATTATTATCTGTCATTGCGGTGTTCTCCTTATTTTGATAGTTGATCTGGGCAGATCTTTATCAACAGATTACACCGCTCTCTTCTCCTTCCATACACCAGAAATGATCATAGCTCGTTGTCCACATATCAATTCTTAATGCGATTCCAGGCAATGAAACGCGTGTTCCAGGAATCAGTAAACAGGTCAGCATTCATGTTCATGGTGTTCATTACGATATTTTGAGTGATGGCACATTGAGAGTCATCAATCACAACTTTGATGAGGGTGCTGGCGCAGGTTTGGAAGAAACTTATGCCGTCTATAACTATAAGTGGAATGTTGCACATGGAACTGCCGGCACATGGGCTTACCATGATCACAATTATGAAAGTCATAATGGTTCAGAAAATAAAGGGTTATTCGGTGCAATTATTGTAAGTCCGAAAAATGCTCCTAAATATGACAAAGAATATGTGTTGTACTTAGGTGATGATGCTTTTTGGGGTATGGAAATTGATGGAAAAACCCATAAACAGTCAAAACATGGCGCAAACCCATCACTTGCGGCAGCGAAAAACAGCGATGTCCGGTTTCATTTGATTGCAATGGGTACAGACATTCATCAATTTGCATTGCCCGGATACGACTGGACTGATCCAGGTACTCATCGACATATAAACACTGCTGCTATTGGACCACTGGAAAAGCACGTATTCAGCGTGAAAGCCAAACACAGCTCGTTCTATATTGATAGAGACTTATCAAATAGCCTGTTGGGTATGAAAGGCAAATTCCAAGTTAACTAATATAAGAATATGTGTTGAGGGAAAACATAATGAAAACAAGTATTTTTAAAATCGATATTTCTATTTCGAGGCCAGCTATAGCGATTCTGTTGGTCGTGTCATGGTTCACAATATCTTCATCTTTTGCGGCGTCATTGAATTTTAATTTGACTGCAAAAATACTCCCTAATGGTCAAGTGGGTTATGCCCTAAATGGGTCAAATGGGGACGAAGCAGTTATTCCAGGCCCGGCCTTATTTGCAAAACAAGGTGATGTCATCCATGTATCACTTGCGAATGAGACTAAGAGCAATGTTGAGTTTAATGTGCCTGGTTTAAAGAACAATAACAAAACAGTGACAAAACCAGGTCAAACACAAAAATATACTATTCAGGCTAATAAATCAGGCACCTACGTTTACCATGGCGGTAAAAAGAAAATGCTGGGTTTATTTGGTGCAATCATTGTTGATGATAAAAATGGTCCAGTCGATAGTTTTGTAGAAGGCAAAGGAAAAATTACGCCTGTTTATCAAAAAGATATCGATAAACAATTTGTGTTGTACATGGTGGGATCGACTTTTTGGGGAACAGAAATATCTGGTGATGGAACACAACAAAAACCACTTTGGGCTAATCCGCTTCCAGCAGCCGTTGAGGATGATATTGTTCGTTTCCATATTTTATCAGTAGGTCCAGGACATACATTTCATTTACATGCGCATCGTTGGCTGAAAAAAGGAACCGAGGAAGTCATTGATACCAAGTTAATGAAAGATATTTCTGACACGCATTCTTTTACAGTTAAAGCGGGTACAGGTGTAGGTCCAGGAAGTTGGCAATACCATTGTCACTTGTTTGCACATATGGAAGCCGGTATGCATGGTAATTTTCGTGTGGATCCAAAAGGTGGTAACGGGGTGAGTGTTGTTGGCGCGTCCCCATATGGCAAAATTTTATTTGGGCCAAGACAGGAGGAAGACGGTTTGGTCACTTTTGAAGTCAGCGATGAAGGTGGAAGCTGGTTTAGAAGTGCTCGAGGAGATGCTATTGTTGGCTTACCATTTGATATTAAATCAAGATCGCTAGAAGTAATGTATCCTGGCAGCAGTGTTAATTTTGTTATGTCGGATACAAACGGAGTCCATACGATCAGTTCTTTGTTGTGGCCAACGGGGGCGAAGCATATGCCGCTTAACCAGTCAGACGCGTATCGTGGTGGTGCCATCATAAAATTGGAGACACCGGGATTGTATGTTTTTACTTGTAAAGTGCATCCATTCATGTTTGCAGCCGTGATCGTAGATGATAAAAAGACAACAGGATTGGATTTGGGTGATCGGGAGGAAAATTTCACAATTGATTTGGTTACAGGAATCAAAGGATTGCCAACCAACTCGGATTTGGCAGTACGCTTGTTGAAAACATTTTTTATCGCAACCGCGACTGACAATTGGCAAGATTTTAAAGCAGGCACATGGAATTTGACGTTTCCTAATAAAAGCGCTTCAGTCAGAATTTCTGGAGAGCCTTTCAAAACCGAAACAAAGGTTGACGGTTATGAGTTGGCATTGAGTGAGTTGAACAAGAAAGAATCTTTAGGTGTATCAAATGTGCCTGAATTTCCTGGTGTTGGTGAAGTGTGGGTCAATACGCAGTTTGAAAAAACCGCTGGCAAATATAAACCAGGTACGACCACCGTTGTAGATACAGCGAATTGGACGGTTAAACGTAAAGTCGCATTGCCAGAAATTAACAACAATAATCCCCACAATATGTGGTCAAATCGTGACCAAACATTGATATATCAAACGCAATGGTTTGATAACAAATTTTCCATTATCAACAGAGAAGATGGTAAGTTAGTGAAAAATATCCGTGTTGGTTTTTCGCCTTCACATGTTGTTACGTTACCCACAAGTGATGACATTACCATCGCAATTAACGGCGAAAATGGTCTGTACATGATTCCGGCTGGAACCATGACGCCAAAGAAAATGCTTCCAACACAAGCGCAAGGACATATTTCCGCTAACCCTCATGGACACTGGATTAGCGCGGATGGTTCTAAGATTGTGACGCCGAACATTAATACGCATGACGTGGGTGTCTATGGTGCTAATGGAGATATTCATGCTAGAACACCGACAGGTAACAATGCTCCGGGTGCACATCCAATCGCTATTGGCATGATGCCGGATTCCAGCAAAATTTTTGCTACCAATTTATTGCATCATTCTTTGAGTATTATGGATGGTGAAGGTAATTTGCAAAAAACGGTTAATCTGATTGCCGATTACGATCCTATCACGGGAAGTTTTGCTGATAACGATAATAATGGAGAGATTGCGGTTGGCGTATTGCCAATTCAAGCGCCTGTATCTCCTGATGGCAAAGCTTTGGTCATTGCTGCAATGGATGGTCAAATCGTTATCGTGAATACTGAAACGGGTGCGATCGTTAAAATGTTATCGTGCGATCCAGGTTGTCATGGCGCGAACTTTGGCGCGAAGAAAGATGGCGGGTACTATGCCTATGTCACCAGTAAGTTTTCTAACCGATTGACAGTTGTGGATATTGATCCAAATGGTGATGGTGACATTAAAGATGCAGATGTTGTTGGTCATGTTTCTTTGTGGGATACGGAAACGACCGCAAAAGATGATACGGTCATTTCATTACCAGGTTTTGGTGGGCAAGGCGTTTTAGCAGTACCCAATGTGTATAACGGTTGGGTACAGCATTTGCCTTCACAGTGGAAAGATTTATTAACCGCTGCGCAACAAAGCCCAATAGGGGGTCATTGAGGCATAAGCATTATAAAAAGAATACAAAGAAGTAGTTTGTAATCGTCTTTGGTGTGCTGTTCATAGCTACCTGAATTTTCAGGTAGCTATTTTTTTATATTGATTTCGTAAAAAATAACTTGCAAGATTTAATCGATCGCATTGGTATTTAATGTACTGCATAGCGTTAAATCGGGTACACGACCAACGGGCAATTGAGCGGTAATGGATCGTAATGCCGTTCGTAAACCTTCTTCTAATACGGGATGATAAAAAGGCATATGCAACAACTGATGGACCGTGAGTTTGCGGTCTATTGCTAAAGCAAGTAAATGCGCCATATGTTCACCGGCCGGTGCGCACATTTCTGCTCCTAATAAAGTACCATTTTTTGCATTTGCATAGACATGCAGTAATCCTTTGTTGTTTAGACTTGCCCTTGCACGGCCTTGATTTGCAAAATTGACTTTTCCAATAACGAATTTATTTTTTTGCTTGCTGAGCTCTTGATAGCGTTGCCCGACTATCGCAATATTCGGGTCGCAAAAAATAATGCCTAGCGGTGTTCGACGTTTAAAGCAAAAATTTTCGCTGCGAGTAGCGTTATACCCGGCAATGAAACCTTCGTCAGCAGCCTCATGAAGTATGGCTTTTTCTCCATTGACATCACCTGCTAGAAAAATAGGTAAATCTTCAATTTGTAGTGTATTAGAATTAAACGACGGCATGCCTTTGTCATTTAAGGTTATTCCTAGCGTCTCTAAGCCCAATTGATCAATATTGGGTTGGCGGCCCAATGCGACCAGGATACTATCGACTTCTATGGCTGATTTTCCGGCTGTGATTTGAATTTTTTTGTGATCGGTGACGACATCTGCTCTACTGCCTAAATAAATTGGAAGTTCTTTTTGTAATAATTGGATCGCAGTTTCATTGATTTCAGGGTCGCTAATGCCTGCAATGGTATTTCTGCTACCGAATGCGCTAACTTGTATGCCTAAACGAGAAAGTGCTTGAGCCATTTCAACGCCAATTGGACCCATGCCGATAACACCTATACGCGCAGGCAATTTTTTCTGCTCAAATAAAGTGTCTGTCGTCAGTAATCGTTTGCCTAATTTGCGCCAAGGTTCAGGAATGATGGGATGAGTGCCAGTTGCGAGAATGATTTTGTGGGCACGCAGTTTTTCACCATTGATTTCGATCGTATCCGGTGCGATTAATCGTGCTCGTCCCGAAATGGCTTTCTTACCTAACTCGGTAGTAGTTGTTATGGTGCTGCTAACAAAATCGTCCCTGAGTTTTCTCACACGCCGCAGTACTTTGGGAATATCTATCGTTAATGAGTCAGCGCCGTTAATGCCAAATTCAGCAAAGGTATTGCGGTGGTGAAATGCATTGGCGGCTTCGATCAATAGCTTGGAAGGCATGCAACCGACTCGAGCGCAAGTTGTTCCCCACGGACCATCATTAATGATCACAAACTGATCCGTTTGTTTTTTGACTTCACGTAATGCCGACAATCCAGCCGTACCGGCGCCGACAATAATCACATCCAATATTTTTCCCATTGAGTTCTCCAACGATGATTTATCAAGAAACGGTCAATACAACCTTTCCTATTGGATGCGTTTGGTCTAAGAATTGCTGTGCGGCAGCGGCTTCCGATAATTTAAAAACACGCGCTATTTCGATAGTGAGCTTGTTTTCATCAAATAACTGTGCGCATTGGCGCAATATCTCGGCTTGGTGTGATTTGGCTTCCGCTGATTCTAATAAAACCGGCGACAACATCATTTCCATGCTAAATCGCAGATTTCGCAAGCGTGCTTCACTCCAGTTTGTCTCATTGGTGGGTTGTAGAATCGTGACTACATCGCCATACGGTTTGACGCAATTAAGGCAATCTTGTAACACTTGCGAGCCAACGGTATCAAATGCGATATCTACGCCTGCGCTTTTTGTATAAGCGAATACTTCTGTCACTACGTTTTGATGACGATAATTGATGACGTAATCGGCCCCCAATCTTTTTACAAACGCGGCTTTTTCCTCATTACTTACGGTAGTGATTACAGTAGCGCCGTGTAGCTTTGCCAATTGAATCGCTACATGACCCACTCCGCCAGCACCCGCTTGGATCAAAACGGTTTGTCCCTCATGCATATCGGTGCGATCGAACAATGCTTCCCAAGCAGTGATCAGTACGAGGGGCGCCGCGGCAGCTTGTTCAAATGATAACGATTGTGGTTTATGTGACAGTAAATCGCTATCGACTAGTATATGTTCCGCGTAACTACCTTGACGGCCATTAAATCCCGGTTGAGAAAAATAGACTTCATCGCCAGGCTTAAAATTCTTGACCTTCGTACCTATCGCTTCGATAATCCCCGCACCATCACAACCCGGTATGACTGGAAAAGTTACTGGAAAACGATTCGGGGCGGTACGTATTTTAATATCAATCGGGTTGACGCCGATGGCTTTGAGATGTACCAGAACTTGGTTTTCGTCGCACTGTTTTGGGGCATCTATTTCGCCATAGTGCAAAACGTTGCTGTCACCACCACTGTGAAAATATATTGCTTGCATACTTTATAAGACTCGTAGGTTATTTGGAATGGATCAACAAATGATGCAACGGTCATTATTCGACATGTACGCTTGAATGGCAATCAATCGTATCGAAGATTGTTTTTGCGGCGGGAAAGCATTACGGGCTTCAAAAAGTAGTTATCTGACTTTATTCTCTGCTGCACAGACTGTACAAGCGCGGTCTTTAAGAAGATTGATAGAACGCCAGTTCATTGTTAAACCATCTAACAATAATAATCGGCCGTTTAAATTATGGCCGATATCAAGTAATGTTTTGATGGTTTCTGCAGCTTGTATGCAGCCAATGACTCCAACTAAGGGAGAAAATACTCCCATCACCGCGCATGGCATATCTTCTGATTCTCCTTCATTAGGATATAGGCAGTGATAGCATGGGCTGTTGTGATGGCGCAAATCAAAAACGGTAACCTGTCCGTTAAATCGTGCAACAGCGCCTGAAACCAGAGGTTTCTTATATTTTACGCAGGTCTGATTGATTTGGTGCCGGGTAGAAAAATTATCACTTGCATCGATGACAACATCTACATTTTGAATTAATGATTGCAGTTCTTTTGATTCAACTCGATGAGAAATTTCAACGATCTGCACTTCGGGATTAATTCGATTAAGAGTCTGTTTTGCTGAGTCAACCTTTGCTAATCCAATCGATTCACTGTGATGAATAATTTGGCGTTGTAAATTAGTGAGATCAACCTGGTCACCGTCACAAATGGTTATTTTCCCAATCCCACTTGCTGCTAGGTACATTGCAACGGGGGAACCGAGTCCCCCCATGCCTACGATTAAAACATGCGATCGATTTAGCTTTTCTTGACCCTCAATATCAATTTCCGGTAAAAGAATATGTCTGCTATATCGAATCAGTTGTTGATCATCCACAACCCTACTTTTTGTTAGCTTTCAGTTTTTTCGTTTTTATCGCTTTTCTTCTTAGGGGTTGTTTTAATACCTTTGAAGTAATTCATCGCTTGAACTAGCAATTGATCATCTTCCGAGCCAAATTCTAATGGTTTTTTGTTTTTCTTAGCTTTAGCTTTTTCTTCTTTGGTTTCACCAGAAGTTTCTTGAATCGCCTTTTCTATCTGTATGGCGGGATCCATGCTGGCCGGAGATTTCTTTTTATCGGTTTTTCCATTCGATAAATGACGATTCAAATCAGATTCGCGCAAACGTTCTTCATCACCGGTATCGGTTTCATCTTTAATATCCGGCGTGATTCCTTTGGCTTGTATTGATTGGCCGTTGGGCGTGTAATAGCGAGCCGTTGTCAATTTTATAGCGGTGTTGTTACCTAATGGCAGAATGGTTTGTACCGAACCTTTACCAAAAGTTTGTGATCCCATGACAATTGAGCGTTTATGGTCTTGCAATGCACCGGCAACAATTTCAGAAGCAGAAGCTGATCCGCCATTGACTAATGTAATCATCGGTACAGTCTTGGCTTCTTGAGGTAGTCCCTTTAAAAAATCAACATCGGAACCACGTAAATAGTGTTCTGGGCTCGCATGTAATTTCATTTTTGCATCAACACTACGCCCTTCCGTGTAAACAACTAAAGCATTTTCAGGCAAAAAAGCAGCGGAAACAGCTACCGCTCCGTTTAATAGTCCTCCTGGATCATTGCGCAGATCTAAAATTAAACCTTTCATGTCGCCTTTATTTTGAGAGAACAAGGTGTTGATAGCTTGCGCTAAATTTTCACCGGTTTGTTCCTGAAACTGTGTAATACGAATATAGGCATATCCTGGCTCGATCATTTTAGATTTAACACTTTGAATCTTAATGATGTCTCGCACCAGATTAAAGATTAAAGGATCGGATTCACCTTCGCGGACAATGGTGATTTTGATGGATGTTTTAGGTTTTCCGCGCATCATTTTGATGGCGTCGTTTAACGTCATGCCTTTGACAACTTTATCATCCAATTTAACGATTAAATCGCCCGTTTTGATACCGGCACGGAATGCAGGAGTATCTTCAATCGGCGAAATGACTTTAACGACACCATCTTCCATGGTTACTTGTATTCCCAAGCCGCCAAATTCACCTTGAGTACCAATTTGAAGTTCTTTGTATTCGTCTTTATCAAGGTAAGATGAATGCGGATCTAAACCTACAAGCATTCCATTGATCGCTTCGGTGATCAGTTTTTTGTCTTCAACCGATTCTACGTAATCGCTTTTTATACGACCAAAAACCTGTGCAAATGTCCGCAATTCCTCAATTGGAAGCGGATGAACTGCTTCGACAGAGTCCTTTTTGGCAATAGCAGAGAAATTCAAGCTGATCATGATACCGGCGATTAAGCCAATAATTAGTAATCCCGATTTTTTAATGATATGACTCATGATGCTTTCTCCGTGCTGATCAATTTATGTGTATGTTTAAAAATGATTTCTAAGGGGTTCATTATTCTATTTTTATCCGGGTCAGGGGGTCAAGCGGCTTTCCATTATAACGTAGTTCGAAATATAAACCTGAATCAAGACTACCGCTGCTATTTCCAACGGTGGCAACAATATCGCCCGCTCGAATTGCAGTATCGACCTGTTTATAGAGTGTCTCATTATTACCATAAAGACTCATAAAACCTTTTCCATGATCGATGATAAGTAATTTGCCAAAACCTTTTAACCAATCGGCAAACACAACCTTGCCATCGGCAATGGCTTTAACTTCACTGCCATTGCTTGATTGAATAAAAAGCCCTTTCCATGTCACATGTTTTCCTGATCTTTGGTCACCGAAACGATTGAGAAGTTTCCCACGAACTGGCAAATTGAATTGTCTTTTCGATGAATTAAAAGATGAATTTGATATGGAAGCATCAGCACGTTTATTGTTTTGTATTAATTCTTTTTCTTTGGACGCTTTTTCACGTTTTTTTTCTAGCTCTTGTAAGCGAATCGCTTCATTGAGCTTACTGATAAGTTGAGTGATACGTTTTTCGTCACTGCGTAATCTGTTAATTTCGTCTTGTTGTTGAGTAATTTGACTGGATACTTGAGTCAGTAACTGTTGCTGTTTGTTTTTTTCTTGTGCCAACTGTTCTTGTTGTGATGAATATTGCGACTGTATGGCCACTATTTCTTGTTGTTTTGTCTGCTGTTTTTTAGAAAGAGTTGCAATTTCATGTTGGTGATTCAATAAGCGTTGAATACTATCAGAACCTGCTAATAGCAACTGTTTGTAGTAATACTGATCTCTCAACATTTGATTGAGATTGTTTTGGCTGAAAATGGATTGCAGATGAGGGTGTTGTTTGGCTATATATTGCTGATAAAGCAATTGCTCGAGCTGATTTTGTTCTTTTTTAATAGAGTTGTTTAATTGATTATGACGCATTTGGAATTGCTGTAATTCTTGATGGATCGCCTTTTCATTAATGGTAAGTTTTTGTAATTGATTCATAATATCGGTAATGACACGCTGAGTTTCTTGTAATTTGATGGTTGTGTCATGCTTAATTACTTCTTTATTAACGATATCTTTTTGTAAAGATTGGATACGTTCTTGGACAGATTTCAGTTTTTGTTGATTATCGGATAAAACTGGCCAAGAATAGAACGAGATAAGACAGCAAATACCTGCCGATATAACCAAGCGAATCTGAGTCAATTGAGTTTGTGGAAAATAGCTGAAAATATTCTTGTTTATGGTTGTTGTGAAATTTGTGTAATAACAGTAAATATTTTAAGGTTTTGTTTTTGCTTGGTTTGCAACAGATTGAATTGCTTGCTCAATTTCAGAGGAATTTCCTAGATAATAATTTTGAATCGGTTTTAGATTGTCATCGAGTTCATAAACTAACGGAATACCCGTTGGTATGTTGCAGCTGAGTATTTCTTCCTCAGAAAAATTATTCAAGTACTGTACTAAGGCGCGTAATGAATTACCATGTGCAGCGATGATGATGCTTTTACCCGATTTCACTTGTGGTGAGATAATGGTTTCCCAATAAGGTAAAAATCTTTCAACGGTATCTCGTAAGCATTCGGTCAAAGGTAACTGGCTAACCGTAAGGTCTTTATAGCGGGGATCTGAGCCAGGATAGCGACTGTCTCCTGGCGTTAAGGCAGGTGGGGTAGCGTCATACCCGCGACGCCAGATTAATACTTGTTCTTCACCGTATTGCGCAGCAATTTCTGCTTTGTTTAAGCCTTGTAATGCACCGTAGTGTCTTTCATTCAAACGCCAAGTGTGTTCAATGGGAATCCACATTTGATCCATTTCATCCAGGGCAAGCCACAATGTACGAATAGCGCGCTTGAGTACAGAGGTATAGGCGATATCAAATGAATATCCAAGTTTTCTAAGGAGTTGCCCGGCGTTCTTGGCTTCTTGAATTCCTTGCGTTGTTAAATCTACATCAGTCCAGCCGGTAAATCGATTTTCTTTGTTCCAGATGCTCTCTCCATGTCTCAGGAGAACAATTTTCTTCATGGCGATATATGAGTATGAGTGGAGTGTGTTGTAATGTTTATTGTAAGCAGTAGTTCGATGGAATAAAAGCCAACCATTTTAGTATATTTTGCAATTGATTGCAGCAATCAACCGGAATTCGCCTTCAATCCGAATTCATCCAAACATCAAACGAGACAGCGCAAACTCGTTCTGTCGATGGTGAGAAGACCGTGATTCTGTTGTTTCATATTATTCATTAAACAGTTATCGCAAATAAAAATAAATATTGAATGCGGAAACGATATAGATTATTAATTGGTAGACATAATGTTAATATACCAGCCCATTCAGTTTGTGAAATGAAATCTAGCAATTTTTACTTTTTGCTAAAATTAAGCTTTTAAATTATCAAAACTCTATCATTTTAATGTCATGGATCTATCTTTATTTCAAAATCAAAGTCACTTTCTCTTAAGACTCGAGAATCTAATTTTCGTGATTACAGCAGCTGTCAGCGGGTTTATGCTTTTGTGGACATTAATTTCTCAACGTGGCATCAAGGAAATTGATACCAGGGTTGCGGTACAACTCATCAACTATGAAAATGCGTTAATTGTTGATGTGCGCGATGATAGCGAGTTTGCTACTGGGCATTTACCTAACTCCAAGCATATTCCTACCGAGAAAATGGAAGAACGTTGGTCGGAGTTGGAAAAATACAAAGATAAACCCATTGTCGTGATTTATCGTGGTGGCGTGCGTTCCACAAATGCAAGTCACATACTGAGAAAAAATGGTTTCCCAAAAATTTATAATTTAATGGGTGGAATTGATGCTTGGAAAAGAGCGAATCTTCCTATTGTCAAGCGGTGAAGGGAAATCATGCCAAAGATCATTATGTATGCGACCGGTTCGTGTCCTTATTGCCGTATGGCTGAAAATTTATTGCGCTCAAAAGGCGTCGAGACAATCGAAAAAATCCGTATCGATTTAAATCCTGAGTTACGTGCAGAAATGATGACTAAAACGGGTCGTCGCACGGTTCCACAAATATATATTGGGGAAAAGCATGTGGGGGGGTATGACGATTTGTCGCTTTTGGATCGTAGTGGAGAGTTATCAACATTACTGATATAAATTCACAGAACGTAAAGGAATATTATGAACAATATCTTAAATAACAATTGGATCGATAATGCAAATGAGTGAATCTACGGAGTCGCAGCAACCTACTTTCTTAATAGAAAAAATCTATGTAAAAGATCTTTCACTAGAGATCCCCCATGCACCGCAAATTTTTTTAGAAAGAGAGGCGCCTGAGATTAACATGCAGCTTGGTGGTAAGAATCAGAATTTAGGCGATGGCCTGCATGAGGTTTTGCTAACAGTCACTGTGACCGCAAAGATCAAAGATAAGATGATGTTTTTAGTAGAAGTGCAACAGGCAGGAGTTTTTCGTATTGGCAACATTTCCGAAGAAGAAATGGGACCGGTGCTTGGTATTGGCTGTCCAACTATTATATTTCCCTATTTGCGAGAAGTAGTGTCCGATACCGTAACGCGAGCAGGCTTTCCTCCTGTTATTTTAAATCCGGTTAATTTTGAAGCGATTTATCGTCAAAAGAAACCAGAATCTGTTATGAATGGCGCTAGCCAATAAATTTAAAGATCATAAAACGTGAGGAGCAGATGAAACAATTTTCATACGCTTTAATTACTGTTTTAATGGCGTTGGGTTTGTATTTACCAAATCATTTGCATGCTGAGATGTCGTATTTTTCCGTTGCTCAAAACGGCAGCATCATGTATGACGCACCTTCGCTGAAAGCAGGCAAGATCTATGTGGCAAGTCAATATCTTCCGGTAGAAACGATTGTGGACGTGGAAGGTTGGAGCAAGGTAAGAGATAGCGGCGGCACCCTTGCCTGGATAGAAAAGAAAGGTTTGAGTGATAAACGCTACGTTATTGTGACAGTTCCTGTTGCGAGTGTTTATCAAACGCCAGATGCCAATGCGGTATCGCTATTCCAAGCTGAACGAAATGTGGTGATGGAATGGATCGATTCTGATAATCCGGGATGGGTCAAGGTGCGACATCAGGATGGACAAACTGGATACGTTAAAAGCATTCAGGTTTGGGGTTCATGAAAATTGCGATACTGGGTGCAGGTGCATGGGGTTCAGCTTTAGCGATTAATTTATCACATCATCAGATAAATCTGTGGACAAGAGATGCCCAACATGCAGCCGAGATGGTTGCAACAAGAATCAATCGACGTTATTTGCCACAATATGTACTACCGGAAACGATACAGGTCACTTCTATACTTGCGGAAGCTATTGAACAAGTCGACTTTGCATTGATTTTAGTGCCAATCTCTGGTTTACGTGAAACGTTAAAAAAAATTACTGCAACACGAATCAAATTGCCATTGCTGTGGGGGTGTAAGGGGTTTGAATCCGATACGTCGCTACTGCCGCACCAAATCCTGCAACAAGAATGTCCTGATTTGTCATCATGTTCGGGCGTGTTATCTGGACCCAGCTTCGCAGACGAAGTTGCGCGAAACCTGCCGACTGCGTTAACACTTGCATCCAAAGATCTTCAATTTTCTCAGCAGATGGCTTCTTATCTGCATAGTGCCAAGTTGCGAATTTATACCAGTCAAGATGTGATTGGGGTAGAAATTGGCGGTGCAATAAAGAATGTGATCAGCATTGCGGCAGGAATTTCAGATGGACTTGGGTATGGCAATAATGCACGCGCGGCTTTGATTACTCGAGGGTTATCGGAAATCACACGATTAGGACTGAAATTAGGCGGTGATTTGAAAACCTTTATGGGATTGACTGGAGTCGGCGATTTGATTTTAACTAGCACAGGCCAGTTGTCGCGCAATCGTCAAGTAGGCTTGATGCTAGCAGAGGGAAAATCTATCGATGCTATTCTAGACCAACTGGGTCATGTTGCAGAAGGCGTGCATACGGCACAATCAGTATTGCAGTTGAGCAATCGATTAAAAGTTGAAATGCCGATCACGCAGGCAGTATGCAATATCATCCATGAAGGGGTATCTCCTCGCTTAGCCGTAGAAGTGTTGTTAAATCGCGAACAGAAAAGTGAGATTTATTAGTTTTGACAAACTTTCGGTAATACTTTAAATTATTAACATAACCTTATGATATATATCAATAATATTTTTTTTTGTAAAAGTATGTGTAGCGAAGTCAAAAAAAAGATTGATAAATCATGCGACTGAGGGATGTTAATTTTCTTGACCAAGTCCTAATGGCTTGATATAAGTGCGTTTGCAGTATTTGCTTGTGATTTTATTACCATTAACTTTGAAGGGGAGTGTTTATGAACAAATCCGAACTCATTGAAGCTATCGCAAAATCGGCTAAACTTTCTAAAGCTGCCGCTGGAAGTGCCTTGGATGGAGCATTGTCTGCAATAAAAGGAGCGCTCAAAAAGAACGACAGTGTAACATTGGTCGGATTTGGCACTTTTAAAGTGGGTGCACGGGCTGCGCGTACTGGTCGTAATCCTCGTACAGGTGCTGCTATCAAAATTAAGGCAGCAAAGGTTCCAAAATTCAGTGCTGGTAAAGCGCTAAAAGATGCAGTAAACTAGCGCACTTTGCAACTGGGTGCTTAGCTCAGCTGGTAGAGCGTCGCCCTTACAAGGCGAATGTCGGCGGTTCGATCCCGTCAGCACCCACCAGTTAGAATTGTCACATAAGTGACGAAAATTAGACTATTGGGAGTGGTAGTTCAGTTGGTTAGAATACCGGCCTGTCACGCCGGGGGTCGCGGGTTCGAGTCCCGTCCACTCCGCCACGGATTTCATTCTTCTTGAAAGTATCTTATTTCATTTAAACTATTTTTATTTTGTTAGGTTTGATTCGTGTTTGATTTTGTCAATCGCAAGAAACGTATTGTTCAAATCATTATGGCATTAGCGATATTGCCATTTTTGTTTTGGGGAGTGGAATCGTATCGCGACAAAGGTGACGATGGATTTGTCGCTATTGTTGCCGGAGAGAAAGTTTCCCGTCGCGAGTATGAGCAAGCATTGCGAGATCACCATGAACGAATGCGTGCAATGCTGGGCGCTAATTTTGACAGCTCAATGTTGGATAACTTTGAAGTAAAAAACTCGGTATTGGAACGATTGGTACAACAGCGGTTACTGCAATCTGAAGCAGAAAAGAACGGTTTTGTTGTTTTGGATTCACAGTTAATCAAAACGTTGCGTGAAGTTCAAGCATTCCAAAAAGATGGCAAATTTTCTAAACAGCAGTATGAAGAGTTGCTGCGTGCTCAAGGATTGACGCCAGCCATTTTTGAATCACGCGTGCGTAAAGAGCTAATGCTGCAACAATTGATGGATGGGTACAGCGAACATGCTTTTGCTCCGAGTGCTGTAGCTAAAAAAGTATCCTATTTAAGCGAAGTGCAACGCGAAATTAATCGATCTGTTATTAAGGCAGAGCAATTTGTTTCGGAAATGCAACCATCTGAGACCGAAATACAAACTTATTACGATAAAAATCAGGAAAATTTCCGCTTACTTGAACGTGCGCGGGTTGAATATGTCGTGTTATCGCTGGCCAATGTGGCAAAAAAAGAGATAATTAGCGACGAAGCTATCGAAGCTTATTTTGCAGAACATCAAAACGATTTTTCCCAGCCTGAAGAACGTAAAGCAAGTCATATTCTTATCAGTGTTGCCGCTGATGCATCAGAAGAAACAAAGGGGGCTGCTCGTGAGAAAGTACAAAAAGCTTTGGATCGAGTCAAGCAGAATCCTGAGCAATTTGCAGAAATAGCAAAAGAGACTTCGGATGATCCTGGGTCGGCCAGTCGAGGGGGCGATCTTGGCTTTTTTGGCCGTGGTGTTATGGTGAAATCATTTGAAGATAAGATTTTCTCCATGCAATTAAACGAGATTAGCGATATCGTCGAAACTGATTTTGGCTTTCATATTATTCAATTGACTGATGTTAAATCGGAAAAGAAACCTGATTTAAAAGAAGTTCGTGAGCAGATTGAGCAACAATTAAAAACACAGGCTGCTAGTAAAATTTTTGGGGAATTTTCTGAAGATTTCAGTAACATGGTTTATGAGCAAAATGAGAATCTTCAATTTGTGGCGGATAAATTTGGTTTGACCATTGAGAAAAGTGATTGGATATCTAAGGATAAAGCCGAGCCTCAGATGCTGGCAAATGATAAATTGCTGTCAGCAATATTTTCAAGTGACAATATTACTAATCAAAAAAATACCGAAGCCATAGAAGTTGAACCCGATACCTTTGTTTCGGCACGTGTTATCGAGCATCAACCTGAAATAACTCAATCGCTTGAAGTAGTGAAAGATCAAGTGATCGGGGCATTAAAAAAACGAATGTCAGAAGCCAAAGCACTTGAAGTGGGACAAAATAAATTGAAACAACTTCAAACGTCCCCATCTAGTGATGTTCAAGACATTACCTGGGATGACGCTAAATCGGTTTCATATATGCAATCGCAAGGATTGGGTAATGAAGAATTGCGTGCTATTTTTAAAGCGGATACCAAGGAATTGCCTATCTATGTTGGTTTAGAAAATCCGGACGGATTTACTTTGATTCGAATCAATAAGATTATCGAGCCGAGCGATAAAGATAAAGAAAAATTTGATGCTTTCAAAAAGCAGTTACAGCAAATGATCACACAAGAAGAAACGGGTGCTTATTTAGCCGCAATTAGAAAGCAGTACGAAGTGAAAATTAATCAAGATTTTTAATTAAAAAACCTCTAAGCTAACGCTATTCAGGGGTTTTTATATCGAAAGCAACCGTATTAAAGCCCGCATCGACATAGGTAATTTCCCCCGTAATTCCGCTGGCCAAATCACTACATAAAAATGCAGCTGTATTGCCAACTTCCTCAGTAGTAACGTTGCGTCGTAGCGGTGAGATTTTTTCGGTATAGCCTAATAATTTGCTAAAATCGCCTATTCCTGCTGCGGCTAAGGTTTTAATCGGACCGGCAGAAATAGCGTTTACTCGAATACCCTTGGGACCTAGGCTAGAAGCCATGAAACGTACATTGGCTTCGAGACTGGCCTTCGCCAACCCCATCACGTTATAATTCGGCATGACGCGTACTGCGCCTAAATAACTCAGAGTTAAAAGCGCTGCGTTCCTATTTTCCATCAAAGGCAACGCCGCTTTTGCAAGCGCAGAAAAACTGTAAGAACTGATATCGTGAGCAATACGAAATGCCTCGCGATCAACACTTTGTAAATAGTCACCTGAAAGGGAGTAGCGGGGTGCAAATGCGATGGAATGCACGATGCCATCCAGCCCTTGCCAGTGTTGTTTAAGATTATCAAAACAGGTTGCAATTTCATCGTCGCTTGCGACATCACAAGGAAATAATAATGTGGAATCGAATTCAGCCGCCAATTTTTCTACTCGACCCCGTAGTTCTTCACCTTGATAAGTGAATGCTAATAGTGCGCCTTCCCGTTTCATTGCTTTGGCAATGCCGTAGGCGATAGAGCGATTACTGAGGAGGCCCGTGATGAGTATTTGTTTGTTGGCGAGAAATCCCATGAAATTTCCTTTATTATCGATTATGCAGCGTTATTATAGCTGATGTACGGCGAATTGAGGCTTTCAAAACGGTATCCATGCAAATTGAGTGTGAGTGTTCGGAGGGGGGAAGTAACGAGAAATATCATGATGGTTAAAAAAAATGATTTCTATTGTAATAAAATAATTCTTATTGCTATTGGAATGAGTGGCCTATTGTTATTGTCTTCCTGTGAATTCAGTGTTTGGAATAACCCTTATTCGCAAAATGATGTCGAGCAAAATGTTTTATATAGCGTGTTTAGTGAGCGACCCAAACATCTCGATCCAGTGCAATCTTACAGTTCTAGCGAAATTCAATTTACCGCGCAGATTTATGAGCCACCGCTGCAGTATCATTATCTAAAACGTCCTTTTTCGCTCATTCCGGCCACTGCAACAGGGCTACCAACCATAGAGTATCTGGATGAAAACGGAAATTTTCTTACCGATAATGATGCCGTCGAAAAAGTAGCTTATAGCATCTATCAGATTTCCATTTTGCCGGGAATTTTGTATCAACCGCATCCCGCATTTGCCAAAGATGCTCAAGGTCATTGGCTTTATCATCAACTGAATGAGCAAGAAATTGCCAAAATTTCTACTCCGGCTGATTTTGCACAGACCGGCACACGTGAGTTAACAGCGGAAGACTATGTCTATCAAATCAAACGCCTAGCTCATCCCAGATTGCATTCGCCCATTTTTGAACTGATGGCTGATTATATTGTTGGATTAAGGGAATATGCCGCGTTGCTAAAGCAGATTGATTCAAGCACGCTGCCGGACAATTATTTGGACTTAAGAAAACATGCATTATCGGGTGTCGAAATCGTGGATAGACATACCTATCGCATAAAGATAAAAGGTAAGTATCCTCAATTTGTTTACTGGTTGGCAATGCCTTTTTTTGCTCCAATTCCTTGGGAGGTTGATTTGTTGTATTCGCATCCGGGATTGATAAAAAAGAATCTGACTTTGGACTGGTATCCGGTTGGAACGGGTCCTTATATGTTGACAGAAAATAATCCAAATCTTCGTATGGTGTTAGAGAAAAATCCAAATTTTCATGAAGAACGATACCCCGCTGATGGAATGCCTGGTGATGAAGAAAAAGGACTGTTAGAAGACGCCGGTAAGAAATTACCGCTGATTGATAAAGTAATTTTTACGCGTGAAAAAGAAAATATTCCTCGCTGGAATAAGTTTCTGCAAGGATATTATGATGCAGCAGGCATTGGTTCGGATAGTTTTGACCAAGCCGTACAATTGACTGGACAGGGTGAAGCGGTGGTCACAGAAGAAATGGCCAAGCAAGGTATTCGCTTGGAAACAACAATCGCTGCTTCTACTTATTATATGGGTTTCAATATGTTAGATCCGGTTGTTGGGGATGGTGGCCGTGATGTCAAAGAACGTGAAGCAGCAAGAAAATTGCGGCAGGCGATTGCGATTGCAGTTGATTACGAAGAATTCATTTCGATTTTTGCGAACGGCCGTGGATTAGCGGCGCATGGCCCCATTGCACCTGGTATCATAGGGCATCGCGAAGGCCAGGCAGGCATGAATCCGGTCGTTTACGATTGGGTCGATGGTCAGCCCAAGAGAAAATCAATCGAAGTCGCTAAGAAGCTCTTATCCGAAGCTGGATATCCGAATGGCATTAATCAAAAAAATGGCGCTCCGCTGATGCTGTATTACGATGTGACTGCGCGTAGTGCAGATGATAAATCGAAGTTGGATTGGATGCGTAAGCAATTTCAAAAGCTTAATATACAATTGATTGTACGCAGTACTGACTACAACCGATTTCAAGACAAGATTCGTAAAGGAAATGCACAAATCTTTGAATGGGGTTGGAATGCAGATTATCCGGACGCAGAAAACTTTTTATTTTTATTGTATGGTCCACAACGGAAAGTCGGCAATAGCGGGGAGAACGCTGCGAATTATGATAATGATGAATATAATCAACTGTTCGAGAAGATGAAAAATATGAACAATGGTCCGCAAAGGCAACAGATCATTGATCGAATGGTGGATATATTACGTAACGATGCCCCTTGGTTATGGGGATATCATCCGAAAGATTTCGGTTTGTATCATGCATGGTATCAAAATGTGAAACCTAACCGCATTTCCAACAATACAATGAAGTATTTTAAAATCGATGGTGATTTAAGGCAAAAAAAGCAGCGCGAATGGAATGCGCCAGTGATTGCGCCCATCTTGGTATTTAGCATATTGCTATTGGCGGTTAGTGTTCCCGCCATAACAGCTTTTCGACGTCGAGAAAGAAGCGCTACAGTCTAATGATTATTCTACTAAGTTCGTCAGCGGAAATAAGCGGCCATGTTTGATTATGTGATCCGGCGTATTTTCTACGCGATCCCAATTTTGATTGGCGTAAATTTGATTACCTTTGTACTGTTTTTTGTCGTGAATACGCCAGATGATATGGCACGTATGCAATTGGGTATTAAGCATGTGACACCTGAGGCGATTGAAAAATGGAAATCAGATAAAGGTTACGATAAGCCATTATTATTTAATGAAAAGGAAGAAATCTTTGGGCGTAAATTAACGAATACGATTTTTTTTGAAAAATCGTTGGCAATGTTCTTGTTTGATTTTGGTCAAGCAGACGATGGGCGCGATATCGCTCAAGAAATGAAATCGCGTATGTTGCCGAGTTTGATGGTTGCAATTCCAGTTTTTTTTCTTGGATTGGTTGCCTATGTTAGTTTTGCGTTGTTGATGGTTTTTTTTCGTGCGACCTACATTGATTTCTGGGGTGTGGTTGTGTGTATCGCTTTGATGTCAATTTCTGGTTTATTTTATATTATTTCTGGGCAGTTTTTATTAGGAAAGTTATGGCATCTAGTACCAATTTCTGGTTATGGGAATCGAGTAGATATTGGTAAATTTTTAATATTACCTGTAATGATAGGAATATTGAGCAGTGCAGGATCAAGCACTCGTTGGTATCGCACGATTTTTTTGGAGGAAATGAATAAAGACTATGTGCGCACAGCTCGGGCTAAAGGGTTATCTGAATATTTGGTGCTGTTTAAGCATGTTTTAAGAAATGCGATGATTCCAATTTTAACTGGGGCCGTCGCAGTCGTACCATTACTTTTCATGGGGAGCTTGTTAATCGAATCATTTTTTGGCATTCCAGGACTCGGTAGCTATACTATCGATGCAATTAATTCTCAGGATTTTGCAGTTGTTCGATCTATGGTGTTTTTGGGATCAATGCTTTATATCGTCGGCCTTATTTTGACGGATATATCGTATACTTTGGCCGATCCCCGCATCCGCTTGAATTAGTAACAGAAAAGAGGTTTATTTTGCTATTAAATTGAATATTAATAGTCCATATCTATATCGTTGTCTCACTATCCGATTGACTTATAGCGGTAAAATATTCATAATCCGCAGTTTCGCTTGGAGGGGTTCCCGAGCGGTCAAAGGGATCAGACTGTAAATCTGACGGCTCTGCCTTCGAAGGTTCGAATCCTTCCCCCTCCACCAAGTTGAATGAATAGACGAATAATGCGAACCATATAGATTATTTGGTGAATTTATATGTTTCGATGTGCGGGCTGTAATGGCTACATATATGATGCGAAGATAGTGCGGGTGTAGCTCAATGGTAGAGCAGAAGCCTTCCAAGCTTACGATGAGGGTTCGATTCCCTTCACCCGCTCCAGTGTTTTGTGTGTGCCGAAAACAGTATGAATGTATTGAAAAAAATGATGAAGCGTTAAGTGTTTTATTAAGTGATGCTTGCCCATGTAGCTCAGTGGTAGAGCACTCCCTTGGTAAGGGAGAGGTCACCAGTTCAATCCTGGTCATGGGCTCCATAGGACATTTGATTACAGTTAATTAAAGAGAATTAGAGTAAGTAAAAGGGGAGCGGATCATGGCGAAGAGTAAATTTGAGAGGTCGAAGCCACACGTGAATGTAGGGACGATAGGTCATGTGGATCATGGTAAGACGACGCTGACAGCGGCGATTACGACGATATTGACAAAGAAATTTGGTGGCGAGGCGAAGAGTTACGCGCAGATTGATTCGGCCCCAGAGGAACGAGCACGTGGTATTACGATTAACACCGCGCACGTAGAATATGAGACGGCGAATCGTCATTACGCGCATGTGGATTGTCCTGGTCATGCGGACTATGTTAAGAATATGATTACGGGTGCTGCACAAATGGACGGTGCTATATTGGTCGTATCGGCTGCGGACGGTCCTATGCCACAGACACGTGAGCATATACTGCTGGCTCGTCAAGTAGGCGTTCCCTACATCATTGTTTTCATGAATAAAGCAGACATGGTAGATGATGCAGAATTGATCGAATTAGTAGAAATGGAAATTCGCGAATTGTTGTCGAAATATGAATTTCCAGGCGATGACACACCGATTATCATAGGATCGGCTCTCAAGGCTTTGGAAGGAGACACGAGCGATATAGGTGAAGGAGCGATTCTGAAGTTAGCGGAAGCATTGGATAGTTATATACCGCAACCAGAACGTGCAATTGATGGGGCTTTCATTATGCCGGTGGAAGACGTTTTCTCGATTTCTGGACGCGGCACGGTGGTGACTGGTCGGGTAGAAAGAGGGATCATCAAGGTCGGTGAAGAGATCGAAATTGTTGGTATTAAGCCTACGATAAAGACGGTGTGTACAGGTGTTGAGATGTTCCGTAAACTTCTTGATCAAGGTCAGGCGGGTGATAACGTAGGAATATTACTACGCGGCACGAAACGTGAAGAAGTAGAGCGTGGACAAGTGTTGGCCAAACCTGGCAGCATATCACCGCATACTAAATTTACGGCAGAGATTTATGTGTTGAGTAAAGAGGAAGGTGGTAGACATACACCGTTTTTTCCTGGATATCGGCCGCAGTTTTATTTTAGGACGACGGACGTGACGGGAGCGATTGAATTACCTGCAGGAACTGAGATGGTGATGCCTGGAGATAATGTATCGGTGACGGTTAATTTGATTGCGCCGATTGCGATGGAAGAAGGCTTGCGTTTTGCGATACGTGAGGGTGGCAGAACCGTTGGTGCTGGCGTCGTTGCAAAGATTATTGAATAATATAATTGTTTCAAAGAAATACTAAATACTTTTGTTGTTAATAAAAATGTTCATCATGAAGGTCAGTAGCTCAATTGGCAGAGCGTCGGTCTCCAAAACCGAAGGTTGGGGGTTCGATGCCCTCCTGGCCTGCCAGCATTTTTATTTGAATTGAATACAACAAACAAAGTATTAGTGTTAAATTTTAAAAAAACAAACTTGGAAATATAAAAAGCCTCTGTTCTGTATAAAACTTATCGTGCAATTTGTTAGCTTTATTAGCTATCGTGATATAGAGCTAGGGTAAAAAGGATCTTGTTAGTGTGAATAAACTGAAGCTTGCATTGGCGTTGTTATTTTTTATTGGGGGAATTGCGGGATTCATTTATTTGGCTGAGAGCCCGATGGTCTTACGTATCCTATCCATTTTGATTGGATTCTTATTGGCAGGAGTGACTGTGAAATTCACCACGCAAGGACAAGAATTTTTTGTCTACGCGAAAGAATCTATCGAAGAAACAAGAAAAGTTGTATGGCCTAGCCGCAAGGAGACCCTTCAAACATCGGGTGTGGTGTTTGCATTCGTTATTGCGATGGCTTTATTTTTGTGGTTAATTGATGCTGCCTTGATGTCACTGGTGAAATTATTATTGAATCAAGAAGTGTGACAAATTCCACAGAGGAAAATTGAATGAGTAAGAAATGGTATGTGGTTCACGCTTATTCAGGGTATGAAAAAAGTGTTCAACGTGCACTGATGGAACGGATTGAACGAACCGGCATGCAAGATAAGTTTGGTCAAATTTTGATTCCGGTTGAAGAAGTGATCGAAATGAAAAGTGGTCAAAAAAATATCAGTGAACGAAAATTTTTTCCGGGCTATGTACTCATTGAAATGGAAATGTCGGATGAGTCTTGGCATTTAGTAAAGAATACTGATAAAGTTACCGGTTTTGTTGGTGGATCAGTCATGCGACCGACACCCATCAGTCAAAAAGAAGTTGATAATATTCTTCAGCAAATTCAGGAAGGTATTGAGAAACCTAAACCTAAAATTTTATTTGAGATGGGAGAAGCTGTTCGTGTAAAGGAGGGGCCCTTTACGGATTTTCATGGCAATGTTGAGGATGTGAATTATGATAAAAGCAAACTCAGAGTATCAGTTTCAATATTTGGTAGACCTACACCCGTTGAGTTGGATTTCAATCAAGTAGAAAAATCTTGATTGGCAATGAATAGTAAACGAGTTGTTCTGGTAGATTCATTCATCGTTAATTAGCGTAGTAATCATTATTTAATCAATAGATAAGAGGGAGGGTGACGTATGTTGCTCGTTTGTACCTCGAGGAGAAAGCAGTGGCAAAGAAAATAATCGGTTATATCAAATTACAAGTGCCTGCAGGGAAGGCGAATCCGAGCCCTCCTATCGGCCCAGCTCTTGGGCAGCGTCAGCTTAATATCATGGAATTTTGTAAAGCTTTTAATGCAGCTACGCAAAAAATGGAACCCGGTTTACCAGTGCCGGTGATTATTACCGCATATGCTGACAAAAGCTTTACCTTCGTGATGAAAACGACGCCTGCGTCGGTTTTGATTAAGAAAGCAGCCGGTGTTGGCAAAGGGAGTCCAAGACCACATTTGGATAAAGTAGGTAAATTGAGTAGAAGTCAAGCGGAAGAGATTGCAAAAACAAAAATGCCCGACTTAACTGCTGCCGATTTAAATGCTGCGGTCAGAACGATCGCAGGTAGTGCCAGAAGCATGGGTATCGAGGTAGAAGGATTATAAAATGGCACATATATCTAAGCGTTATAAAGCATTGACTGGAAAAGTGGATCGCAACAAAAACTATCCTTTGGATGATGCATTGGGGTTAGTAAAAGAATTGGCAACCGCTAAGTTTGATGAATCGATTGATGTAGCAGTCAATCTTGGTATTGATGCAAAAAAATCGGACCAAGCTGTGCGCGGCTCAGTGGTTTTGCCTGCTGGCACAGGAAAAACAGTTCGCGTGGCAGTTTTTGCACAAGGAGAAAAAGCAAAAGAAGCGCAGGAAGCTGGGGCCGATATTGTGGGATTTGATGATCTCGCGGCTGATATTAAAGCAGGTAATATTAACTTCGATGTGGCGATTGCTAGTCCTGATGCGATGAAAGTGGTGGGGCAGTTAGGTCAAATCTTAGGTCCGAGAAGTTTGATGCCTAATCCTAAAGTGGGAACAGTTACAACAGATATAGCTGGTGCTGTTAAGAATGCAAAAGCGGGTCAGGTTCAGTTTAGAGCAGACAAAACCGGAGTCATTCATTGCACGATAGGGCGCGCATCCTTTGGAACGGATGCATTAAAACAAAATTTACTGGCTTTGATAGAGGCATTAAACAAATCAAAGCCTGCTGCTTCAAAGGGAGTTTATCTCAGAAAAATATCAATTTCTAGCACTATGGGAGTTGGTGTAAGAGTAGATCAACCGAGTGTAACGCAGCAATAATAAAAGAACTTTGGGCCATTTGGAAAAATCAATTTAATCGATCGATTTATTCCAGGTGGATTGTCAAAGACCGTTGGGGCTTCAGAAGATAACTATTTAGATACAAAGATAAAAGTATTTTCTGAAGCTTAAACGCAGCAAAGTGTAAATCCATGGATTTTTTTGTATTACGGATTTTCTTAATGTCGCCCAACGTAGATGGTGCGCCCAAACGGGAAAGATTTTCCTGGTTATAGGCCACCAGTTCGTAGTGTTTGAGGTAAATATCGAGAGTGTGGTTGTGATCAAACACTATTTTTACTGATGGAGAATGTATCTTGAGTCTTAATCTTGAAGATAAAAAAGCAATCGTAGCCGAAGTAAGTGCTCAAGTAGCAAATGCTCAAGCTATTATCATTGCTGAATATCGAGGAATAGAAGTGGGCAAAATGACCCAGTTACGAGCAAAAACGCGAGCATCAGGAATTTATTTTCGCGTTATCAAAAATTCGCTCGTAAGACGCGCCGTGACAGATACACCTTATGCTGATTTAGCTAAGCATATGGTAGGACCGCTTGTATATGGTATTAGTGCAGATCCTGTGGCTGCTGCTAAAGTTTTACATGAATTTTCTAAAGAAAATGAAAAATTTGTGATTAAGGCTGGAGCAATGGGACAGCACGTAATGTCTAGAGAAGAAATTTCCGCGTTGGCATCATTGCCTAGCAGAGATGAATTGCTCGCGAAATTACTTGGCACGATGCAAGCACCTATTAGTAAATTTGTTCAAACGCTTAATGAAGTACCGACGAAATTTGTTCGTGGCTTAGCGATGGTGCGTGATAGTAAAGAAGCTTCATGACACTTCTATTAACTTGTACGGAAAACTTAATTTAACCAGGAGAAAATAATGGCTGTAGGAAAAGCTGAAATATTAGATGCAGTTGCAAATATGACGGTATTAGAGTTATCGCAATTGATCAAAGACATGGAAGAAAAATTTGGTGTATCTGCCGTTGCAACCGCTGCAGTTGCTGTGGCTGCACCTGGCGCGGGTGGAGCTGCTCCAGCAGCCGCTGAACAAACAGAATTTACGGTAATTTTGGCTTCTGCCGGTGAAAGCAAAGTCAATGTGATTAAGGTTGTTAGAGCGATTACTGGCTTAGGTTTGAAAGAAGCTAAAGATCTAGTTGATGGTGCACCAAAACCACTGAAAGAAGGTGTCTCTAAAGAAGATGCTGCAGCAATTCAAAAACAATTGGTTGAAGCTGGAGCTACTTGCGAAATTAAGTAATCTTTCAATAAAAAGAATGAAGGCTGGTAGATTTTTAATCTTGCCGGCCTTTTGGTATTTCATGATTTTTTATTCGTCGAGATATCAACCACATAAAATAATAATGATCAGTTTTTTTAAATTAGGCTTTTTCAATTTCTTATCTTCTTCGTTCGGAGAAAAATCATGAGTTACTCATTTACCGAGAAAAAGCGTATTCGTAAAAGTTTTGCTAAACGTGCAAGTGTGCTTCCGATCCCATTTCTTCTCGCAACGCAGTTGGAATCCTATGCTTCATTTTTGCAAGAAAAAACATTACCCAATAAACGCAAAAATCAGGGACTTCAAGCTGCATTTAATTCGATTTTTCCGATTGAGAGTCATACTAAAAACGCACGTCTGGATTTCATCAGCTATGAGTTAGGAACGCCCGTATTTGATGTTAAAGAATGTCAGCAACGTGGTCTTACTTATGCGTCACCATTAAGAGCGCGAGTGAGATTAACAATCATGGACAAGGAATCTTCTAAACCGACTGTTAAAGAGGTTAAAGAACAAGAAGTCTATATGGGGGAAATCCCATTAATGACAGAAACAGGTTCGTTTGTTATTAATGGAACGGAACGTGTGATCGTGTCGCAGTTACATCGTTCTCCCGGGGTGTTTTTTGAGCATGATCGAGGCAAAACACACTCGTCGGGAAAATTGTTATTTTCTGCACGCATTATTCCGTATCGGGGTTCTTGGCTAGATTTTGAATTTGATCCCAAGGATTGCTTGTATTTCAGGATAGATCGTCGTCGTAAAATGCCGGTAACGACATTATTAAAAGCAATCGGTTGTACAGTCGAAGAGATTCTGAAAGATTTTTTCATATTCGATGCTTTTTATCTTTCGGATAAAGGTATTCAATTTGAGTTGGTTCCTGAACGATTAAGGGGCGAGGTGGCAAGTTTTGACATCGTTTTTAAAAAGAATACGATTGTTCAAAAAAATAAACGTATCACAGCCAAACATATTCGGGAAATGGAGGATGCAGGTATTAAGCAACTTGATGTACCTGAAGATTTCTTACTTGGAAGAGTTCTTGCTGAAAATATTGTTGATAAAGATACCGGTGAATTAGTTGCTTTGGCAAATGATGAAATTACTGAGGATCTTTTAGGAAAATTACGTAGGGCCAATATTAAAAAAATTAATACGCTCTATATCAATGATTTGAATCATGGCGCGTTTATTTCTCAAACACTACGAATTGACGAAACGACCGATGAAATGGCAGCCCAAGTGGCAATCTATCGTATGATGCGTCCTGGTGAGCCACCTACGGAAGAAGCGGTAACAGCTTTATTTCATGGCTTATTTTATTCTGAAGAACGATATGATTTGTCTGTGGTAGGGCGCATGAAATTCAATCGCAGAATGGGACGTAGTGAGCTAGAAGGTTCTCCAACACTATCGAATGAAGATATTATTGCAGTCATTAAAATTCTCGTGGAGTTACGTAATGGTCGTGGTGAAATCGATGATATCGATCATTTGGGTAATCGACGAGTTCGTTCAGTTGGTGAGTTGGCGGAAAATCAGTTCAGATCCGGCTTGGTACGTGTTGAACGTGCGGTAAAAGAACGTCTCAGTCAAGCTGAATCAGATAATTTGATGCCGCATGATTTAATTAATGCTAAACCAGTTTCTGCTGCAGCACGAGAATTTTTTGGTTCGAGTCAATTGTCGCAATTTATGGATCAAACGAATCCTCTTTCTGAAATAACTCACAAGCGGCGTATTTCGGCTTTAGGACCGGGAGGATTAACTCGTGAAAGAGCCGGTTTTGAAGTTCGTGACGTTCACCCCACGCATTATGGTCGAGTGTGTCCTATTGAAACACCTGAAGGACCGAATATTGGTTTGATTAACTCGCTAGCGCTATATGCGCGAACCAATGATTATGGATTTATCGAAACGCCTTATAGAAAAGTAGAGAATGGTCGCGTAACTAAAGAAATCGATTATCTTTCTGCGATTGAAGAAGGCAATTTTACTATCGCCCAAGCAAACGCTGAATTAGACGAAAAAAATAGATTTGTCAGCGATATCGTTTCTTGTCGGCATAAAAATGAATTTACTTTATCGTCTGCCGATCGTATTGAATACGTCGACGTGGCGCCTGCTCAGATTGTTTCGGTTGCTGCATCACTCATACCGTTTTTAGAGCACGATGATGCAAACCGTGCACTGATGGGGTCGAATATGCAACGTCAAGCCGTTCCCTGCTTGCGTGCAGAAAAACCACTTGTAGGAACTGGAATCGAGCGTGTTGTCGCAATACACTCTGGTACGACTGTCCATGCAAGACGCGGTGGAATCGTTGATTATGTTGATGCAGGGCGAATAGTGATTCGTGTCAATGATGATGAAACCATTGTGGGTGAAGTAGGCGTAGACATTTATAACTTAACTAAGTATACCCGTTCTAATCAAAATACCAATATTAATCAACGGCCTTTGGTTAATATTGGCGACAAGATTTCTAAGTATGACGTCATTGCTGATGGCGCTTCAACCGATTTGGGTGAGCTGGCATTAGGACAAAATATGTTAGTGGCATTTATGCCCTGGAATGGATACAACTTTGAAGATTCCATTCTTATTTCAGAACGTATAGTCGCGGAAGATCGCTTTACTTCAATTCATATCGAAGAATTATCAGTTGTCAGTAGAGATACTAAACTTGGTACCGAAGAAATTACCGCCGATATTCCTAATCTTTCCGAACATCAACTGGGTCGCCTTGATGAATCAGGAATTGTTTATATTGGTGCGGAAGTTGAAGCCGGCGACGTTTTGGTTGGTAAGGTGACACCAAAAGGTGAAACTCAATTGACGCCGGAAGAAAAGTTGTTAAGAGCGATTTTTGGTGAAAAAGCATCGGATGTAAAAGATACTTCCTTACGCGTTCCTTCTGGAATTTCCGGTACTGTCATTGATGTGCAAGTTTTTACTCGTGAAGGCATACAACGCGATAAGCGAGCGCAGCAAATTATCGACGATGAACTAGCTAAATATAAAAAGGATTTAGCGGATCAAATGCGTATTATGGAACAAGATGCGTTTGAGCGTCTCGAGCGCTTATTAGTGGGGAAAATTGCTACCGGTGGGCCACAAAAACTGGGTAAAGGAAAAGAAGTCACTTCTGAATACCTGAGAAGTTTTGATCCGCATTTCTGGTTTGATATCCGCTTAGCCGATGAAGAAACCAGTATGCAACTAGAGCAAGTACGTGAAAGTGTCGCGCAAAAACGTAAAGCGTTTGACGCGGCCTTTGATGAGAAGAAAAAGAAATTGACGCAAGGTGACGAATTGGCGCCAGGCGTACAAAAAATGGTGAAAATTTATATTGCTGTGAAACGCCGCCTACAGCCAGGCGACAAAATGGCAGGGCGACACGGTAATAAGGGGGTTGTATCAAAAATTGTTCCCTTGGAAGATATGCCTTATATGGCCGATGGCACACCAGTGGACGTGGTGTTGAATCCGCTTGGTGTTCCTTCTCGAATGAATGTGGGACAAATTCTTGAAGTACATTTGGGCTGGGCGGCCAAGGGGCTTGGCAAGAAAATCGATGAAATGTTAAGGGCAGAAAGAAATGCGCAGGAAATTAGAGAATTTCTCGATAAAATTTATAATTCAAGTGGCAATAAGGAAAATATAGCTTCGTTAGACAACGACGAAATTTTATTACTTGCGGAAAATTTGAAAATGGGTGTTCCTTTTGCAACCCCAGTTTTTGATGGTGCAACAGAGGGGGAAATTAAAAACATGCTGGAATTAGCTGGATTACCCAGATCCGGTCAAATTACTTTATATGATGGCCGTACAGGTGAGGCATTTGACCGATCCATTACAGTAGGATACATGCACGTTCTAAAACTACACCATTTGGTTGACGATAAGATGCATGCTCGTTCAACGGGGCCTTACAGTCTTGTTACGCAGCAACCGTTGGGTGGTAAGGCTCAATTTGGTGGACAACGCTTTGGAGAAATGGAGGTTTGGGCGTTGGAAGCTTATGGTGCCGCATATACATTACAGGAAATGCTGACAGTGAAATCGGATGATGTTACCGGTCGGACTAAAGTTTATGAAAGTATCGTTAAAGGCGATCATAAAATCGATGCTGGAATGCCAGAATCCTTTAATGTATTGGTAAAAGAGATTCGGTCATTGGGGATGGATATCGACCTGGAACAGCATTAGTTTTACCGTTGTACACAAAATACACCGTAGAACCGCGTTACGTTCTTTAATTATTATACAAATTATAACAAGAATCAGTATTACCCCTGATTACGGGAGTGACAAATGAAAGCACTGCTAGATCTATTTAAACAAGTTGTTCAGAAGGAAGAGTTTGACGCGATCAAGATTGGCTTGGCGTCGCCTGAAAAAATTCGCTCATGGTCATATGGTGAAGTTAAAAAACCTGAAACCATTAATTACCGCACATTTAAGCCAGAACGAGATGGTTTATTTTGCGCCAAAATTTTTGGGCCGGTAAAAGATTACGAGTGTTTATGTGGAAAATATAAACGCTTGAAACATCGTGGAGTAATTTGTGAAAAATGTGGAGTAGAAGTTACGCTTTCTAAAGTTCGTCGCGAACGAATGGGGCATATTGAACTGGCTACACCTGTTTCTCATATTTGGTTTTTGAAATCATTGCCGTCACGCCTAGGTATGGTGCTTGATATGACCCTGCGGGATATCGAGCGAGTTTTGTATTTTGAAGCGTATGTCGTCACCGATCCAGGATTAACACCGTTATCACGATGCCAATTACTGACTGAAGATGATTATCTTATCAAAACTGAAGAATACGGTGATGACTTCAGCGCGAGTATGGGAGCAGAAGGAATTCGAGATTTATTAGGTAATTTGGATATTATTACTGAAATCGAAAATCTCCGTAAAGAGATTGAAAGTACGGGTTCAGAAACAAAAATCAAAAAAATTTCCAAACGTCTTAAGTTGCTTGAAGCATTTAATAAGTCAGGTATAAAACCACAATGGATGATTTTAACGGTACTTCCTGTTTTACCTCCAGATTTACGTCCTTTGGTTCCATTAGATGGTGGTCGTTTTGCAACTTCTGATTTGAATGATTTGTATCGACGCGTTATCAATCGTAACAATCGGTTAAAACGATTGCTTGAATTGAAAGCGCCAGAAATTATCGTACGTAATGAAAAACGTATGTTACAGGAAGCGGTGGATTCGTTATTGGATAACGGTCGTCGCGGTAAGGCAATGACGGGGGCTAATAAACGTGCACTTAAGTCACTCGCTGACATGATTAAAGGTAAAGGAGGACGTTTCCGTCAGAACCTATTGGGTAAACGGGTTGACTATTCAGGACGCTCGGTTATCGTGGTAGGACCGCAATTGAAACTGCATCAGTGCGGTTTACCTAAGAAAATGGCGCTTGAGTTGTTCAAACCATTTATCTTCAATAAATTAGAACTGATGGGTATTGCCAGTACGATCAAGGCGGCAAAACGTGAGGTTGAGAATGAAACCCCTGTAGTTTGGGACATTTTGGAAGATGTCATTCGTGAACATCCGGTGATGCTAAACCGCGCACCGACTCTGCATCGTTTGGGTATTCAAGCTTTCGAGCCGGTTTTGATTGAAGGTAAGGCGATACAATTGCATCCGCTGGTTTGCGCAGCGTTTAATGCTGACTTTGACGGTGACCAAATGGCCGTCCACGTGCCACTTTCATTAGAAGCACAAATGGAATGCCGAACGCTGATGATGTCAACTAACAATGTGCTCTCACCAGCAAATGGCGAACCAATTATTGTTCCTTCACAAGATATCGTACTAGGGCTGTATTACACCACGAGAGAAAAAATTGGCGCAAAAGGCGAAGGAACCTTCTTTCAGAATGTGGATGAAGTATCGCGAGCCTATGAAAATCGTTGCGTGGAATTAAACGCGAAAATTACAGTGCGCATTAAGGAATATGAGAAAAATAGCGAGAATGAGATTGTTGAAAAAAACACTCGTTATGAAACTACCGTGGGTCGCGCGTTACTGTTTGAAATTTTTCCACCCGGATTACCATTTTCATTACTAAATACGACTCTCAAGAAAAAAGAAATTTCCAAACTCATTAATGTAAGCTTTAGACGATGCGGTTTGCGTGAAGCAGTTATTTTTGCTGATAAGCTCATGTATTCTGGATTCACTTATGCAACTCGGGCCGGTATTTCGATCTGCGCTGATGATATGTTGGTACCGGTAGAAAAAGGTGACATTATTGGTGCGGCTGAAAAAGAAGTAAAAGAAATTGAAGGACAGTATGTTTCTGGGCTGGTTACGCAAGGTGAACGCTATAATAAGGTCGTTGACATTTGGGGACGCGCGGGGGATCAAGTCGCCAAAGCGATGATGAATCAACTCGGCGTGGAACCTGTGCTTGATAAAGAAACCAATAAAATCCAATTGGATAAAAATGGTAAGCAGGTCACGCAGGAATCTTTTAATTCAATTTATATGATGGCTGATTCTGGCGCGCGTGGTTCAGCTGCACAGATTCGCCAATTGTCTGGAATGCGTGGCTTAATGGCCAAGCCCGATGGTTCAATTATCGAAACGCCGATCACAGCTAACTTCCGTGAAGGTCTCAATGTATTGCAGTATTTTATTTCGACTCATGGGGCACGTAAGGGGTTGGCAGATACGGCTCTGAAAACTGCAAATTCGGGTTATTTAACGCGTCGTTTGGTAGACGTTACGCAAGATTTAGTGGTTACTGAGGACGATTGTGATACAGGCAATGGCGTTGTGATGAAAGCTCTTGTAGAAGGGGGAGAAATCATTGAGCCGTTGCGAGAAAGAATTCTGGGTAGGGTCGTCGCGACGGACATTATTAATCCTGAAAACCAAACTATCATCTTCGCTTCAGGCACGTTATTAGATGAAGATGCGGTTGATTTGATCGAAGCCATTGGCATTGATGAAGTTAAGGTTCGCACACCACTGACTTGCGAAACGCGATATGGCTTATGTGCTAAATGTTATGGACGAGATTTAGGACGGGGTAATTCGGTTAATGTAGGTGAAGCGGTAGGAGTTATCGCGGCACAATCAATCGGTGAACCTGGTACGCAATTGACGATGCGTACGTTCCATATCGGTGGTGCAGCGTCTAGAACAGCGGTTGTTAGCAAGGTAGAAAGCAAATCAAATGGTACAGTTCATTATTCTTCTACCATGCGTTATGTAACGAATGCACAGAACGAATTAATTGCTATTTCACGAAGTGGTGAAATCATTATTCAAGATGAAAATGGACGGGAACGTGAGCGGCATAAGGCTTCCTATGGCGCTACGCTGTTAGTGCGCAACGGTGAAACCGTCAAAGCAGGTCAGATTCTGACTTCATGGGATCCGCATACACGTCCGATTATTACCGAATATGCAGGTAAAGTTCGCTTTGAAAACGTTGAAGAAGGCGTAACGGTTGCAAAACAAATTGACGAGGTTACTGGATTGTCCACCTTGGTTGTGATCGATCCAAAACGTCGTGGCGTAGCCCAATCGAAAGGGTTGCGTCCACTCGTGAAGTTTTTGGATGACGAGGGCAATGAAATTAAAATAGTTGGTAGCAATCAACCTGTTAGTATTACATTCCAAATCGGTTGTATTATTACCGTGCGCGATGGTCAGCAAGTGAGTGTCGGGGAAGTTTTGGCAAGAATCCCACAAGAAACCTCGAAAACCCGTGATATCACTGGTGGTTTGCCGCGAGTGGCCGAGTTGTTTGAGGCGCGTTCACCTAAAGATGCAGGTTTGTTGGCTGAAGTGACTGGTATTGTTTCTTTTGGTAAAGATACCAAAGGTAAGCAACGACTTGTTATCACTGATTTAGAAGGTGCTGTACATGAGTATTTGATTCCGAAAGATAAGCACGTAATGGCACATGATGGTCAGGTTGTGAACAAAGGTGAAATTATTGTCGACGGACCAGCCGATCCTCGTGATATCCTACGCTTACAAGGTGTTGAATCTCTAGCCCGATATATTACTGATGAGGTGCAAGACGTTTACCGCTTACAAGGTGTTAAAATTAATGACAAGCATATTGAAGTGATTGTGCGTCAAATGTTACGAAGGGTTCAGATTATTAACTCGGGTGATTCTCTGTTTATTCCGGGCGAACAGGTTGAGCGCACTGATTTACTCAATGAAAATGAGCGATTGATCGCTGAAGGCAAGATTCCTGCTACCTATGAATTTATGTTATTAGGAATTACTAAGGCGTCGTTATCAACTGATTCGTTTATTTCTGCCGCATCTTTCCAAGAAACAACGCGCGTATTGACAGAAGCAGCGATTATGGGTAAAAAAGACGAGCTGCGCGGATTGAAAGAAAATGTTATTGTCGGAAGACTTGTTCCGGCTGGGACAGGATTATCTTTCCATAATAAACGCAAGAGTTTAAATAAAGCTCCAGAAATAAGTATTGAATCAACGAAGGTATCGATTGATAATGCTGTTTGAGTAGCGTAAAAATTGTGAAATAAAACCAAGGGGGGAGAGAAGATGGCTATGAAGTTATGGCTTCGGGTACAGGTGGTGTTGTTAGGATGTCTGTTTGCGGGATATCTGCAAGCGAACAACATGCCGAGCGTACCGAACGAGTTATTTGAGGCGTTAAA
>JAJHPK010000067.1 GCA_020890945.1 Nitrosomonas sp. | reverse complement strand
TTTAAAAACATTATTATCTGTCATTGCGGTGTTCTCCTTATTTTGATAGTTGATCTGGGCAGATCTTTATCAACAGATTACACCGCTCTCTTCTCCTTCCATACACCAGAAATGATCATAGCTCTTCGAGTGCTACTAAACAGCAATAAATTTACGAAAGATTACCGTGTTGATGTAAGCATCACGCAAAGTTCGTTCAAACTCAAGACCAAAACCAGTTACGAAGTGGTCAATGATCTCGTGAAAAGCGGACGATGAAACAGATGCAAGGAAGTGATACGAGCTACTTGGGTAGCTCAACTCAGTGTAGATGTAGTCTCCTCGTTTTTTCGATCCAACTTAAAGTAGAGGTTGATGGTATTTTGCCATAGTGAACTGGATAGGTGGAATTCTCCCGAGCGACTCATGGGGTCGCTCGTGGTTATAGCGTTGTCTCCATTCCTCGGTTATGCGTCTGACCTCATCGAGCGTGTCGAAGACATAGCAGTCCAGTATCTCCGTGCGATAAGTGCGATTAAACCGTTCGATAAAAGCATTCTGCGTTGGTTTGCCGGATTGAATGAATTGCAATACGATGCCCCGGCGCTTTGCCCACTCAGCCAGCAACCGGCTGACAAATTCCGGGCCGTTGTCCATCCGCAGCCGTTTCGGTTTGCCGCGCATCTCGATCAGCTCATCAAGTACCTTAACAATCCGAGCAGCAGGCAGGCTGGTGTCAATTTCAATGCGAAGTGCTTCGCGGTTGAAGTCATCTAGCACATTGAATATGCGAAAGCGCCGCCTACTCCATAAGGCATCAGTCATGAAATCGACAGACCAAGTCTTATTTGGCATGGACGGCACATCAAGCGGTTCACGGATAAGCTCCGGCAGCCGCTTTTTGCCCAGGCGCGGCAGGTTGAGATTGAGTTCGCAGTAAATCCTCCACAACACCGTCTTGCCCCATGGCTGCTGCATGTTCACAAAGCTCGAATACAACAGGCCAAATCCATGACGGGGATTCTTTGTTATGTAATCCACCACGGCCTCAATGACCTGCCCATCATTCCTTGGTTTGGGTTGGTAATACAGTATGGAACGGGAGAGTCTGACGGTACGACACGCCTGCCTTGCAGACAAACCGTGCTCCTTCGTCAGAAACTGAGCCAGATCAACCTTCCGCGGCGGGGCTAGAGCTTTTTTTCGACAACGTCCTGGAGAGCATCATGCACTGCCAGCTCTGCATACATCTTCTTCAATTTAGCGTTCTCGGCTTGAAGCGCGCGCAGTTGTCCAAGTTGAGAAACATCCATGCCGCCGTAGGCAGCCTTCCATTTGTAGTAGGTCGCTTCGCTGATGCCGTATTTACGGTAAACATCGGCAACCTTGTTGGCACCCAGTTCAACTTCCTTGAGCAGTGAAATGATCTGCTGCTCGCTATATTTCGACTTCTTCATCTTAGAGATCCTTTTGGTTAAGAAACTCTACTTCAAACTGGATCAATTTACCGAGGAGACTACATTTTGTATATCTGATCTCTAAGGAGGTATCTCAATTTCACTTACGTCCATAAAATGAGAAAATTTTTCAGCTATTTTATAATCCAAACTCTCATTTATCTCAACAAAATGATTGATTCCTAGCAATGCTTTTGGCAACAAATCCTTATTAAAATGACATTTAACGTTCGTTGCTCCCACAATAGGACAAACTTTGAAGTTATTTTTATTATTATGTAAATCTATGACATCAAGACTTCCAACTATAGAACCAAATTCAATTTGATCTGGCCCTAAAATCTCATCTATAGTCGAATCTAACGAACGAGGTATATCTATGTTTGTCAATCAGCATTGAAAACTGTCCAGTCATCAGCGTCGAAAATTGTCCACCTGTTTTAGTTGGTTAATCGGATTTTATACATTGTTTTCGATGCTTGAAACGGTAAGAATCATTACCGGTTTCCAG
>JAJHPK010000014.1 GCA_020890945.1 Nitrosomonas sp. | reverse complement strand
CAGAAATGCGCTTAATGTAATTGCTGCTGCCACAAACAGGGCACACGGCTATCGGCGCATCACTGATCTTCTGTAAATGCTCTTTCTCCGCGCCACAAGAATTGCAAAGATATTCGTATATAGGCATAAACCACCCATCAATGGTATTGAGAAGCCAGCGATTATAACTTAGCAAACAAAACTTTATGAATATAACAATCACGAGCGTGATTGAAAATCATAAATTTTAGATGAATTTGGGTAATGTCTCAGTTTGAAATTTGCTTAGTTTGAACTTGTTTACATCAATGCTATCATATCGGTATAAATAAACGATCTAGAAAATGTATATGAATCAATCAGTTAAACTAAATATTGATGTGGCTATTGGTGACGGGTCAATAGCAATTTCACCTGAAGAAGAGAAGAAAAAAGGCGACTGAAGGACAGAAAAGTTCGTGCCAAAAAACTTACTACTGAGCAACTAAGTGAAATAGCAAATTTTACTGCTAGCACTAGATTGCATAAGGTAGTGGTGTAAGAGTTCGTAGCGTTGTTTACAGTATTTTTAAGAGAATACTGTACATGAATATACACAAACGCACTCGCTTAATTTTATTAGACCGCCGGGAAATCTGGCGAATTTATCAAACCCGGTTGCGAAAGGTGACGCACTTGGCGAAACGCTTCAGTGTGAGCCGGCCCGATTTATAACGTAACAAAACCCACCAGACCCCAGGAATTTACCTCGCGTGACATTACCAATCAACGGTTCAAGACGTTATAGTACGGTCTCAAGCGCTAAGCTAAGTGCTATAACAAATCTTATCGGGGGTGAGTCGGTTCATTTCGATACCAAACGATTTCCCTTGCTGAAAAGGCAATCCGTCAATGAACCTCGTGAGTATTTGTTTGTGACTATCGATGATTTCTCCAAGGAATTTATGCCGATATCTTTCCCCATAAAATCTAGCACAGCGCGGCTTGCTTTCTCATAAGCACCGTCATCGCCAAATGCCTTATCAGATCGACTGCGCTTACTTCGACGACGGCACCGAATTTAAAGGAACCAGCGATCATGCTTTCGTCACGGTTTGCAGGCTACATGGTATCGTGTCAGAAGTTTACCCGCGTCAATCGTCCGTAAACCAACGGTAAAGCGGAGCGAGTTATCCACACACTAATGAATATGTGACACAGTCAAATTTTCTTTAAAGACAACGCTGATAGGCGTATTCAGCTATTGCATTTCATTAACTTCTACAATACTGTGAAACCCCATAAAGGTTTGAATAATGCTACTCCTTAAGAAATACTCACCACTTATTTTAATCAACCTTTCTGTAAACAAACCTGAGGCTTCTTACAAGTTTAAGGTGATGTTTTCTGCTCACTACAGAAAATAGCTGAAAAATACTTTGAAAACTTACTAATAAACCCAGAGTTACAGTGAAACAAGAGCTACGTGTGATTTTGCAAAGATATCCAATCTATAACAGAAAGCTAACCGTTAAAACCGCTAGGGCGGATTAGTGCTATAGCGATGGTATACTGCAGTTAAAAGCATCGACTGCTTTTGAAATGAAATCAGGCGGCCTATAAATTGCGACAAGTAGTATCGTTCAAAAACATTGTGAATCATTAAGTTAATGTGCTGTGTCATTCCTGTATTTAAAATACCAGCACCTTACAAGTGAATGCTTCTTCCTCCATCCACGGCAATGATTTGCCCGGTAATGTAGGGTGCGTCCGCGATGAGAAAGGATACCGTTTTGGCAATGTCATCGGGTTCACCGCAGCGCTTTAATAAAGTTCCCGCAATGGTTTCTTGTCGTTCAGCTTCATTCGTCCATTTTCCGGCTTCGGGCCATAGAATGGGGCCTGGTGATACGCCATTAACGCGTACTTCAGGCGCCATTTCGACCGCTAGCGAACGCGTCAATGATTGCAAGCCACCTTTGGCTGCGTTGTAAATGACGTAATCCTTTAAAGGACGTTCGGTATGAATATCAACGATATTGACGATGCAACCCTGTTGTTTTCTCAAATGCGGTGCGGCGGCTTGCGACAAAAACAGCGGAGCACGTAAATTACTGCCGATGAGATCATTCCAATCTTCGGATGAGCATTCGCCTAATGGGGTTGCAAAAAAACTGGAGGCGTTATTAACCAGGCCATCCAATTGTCCAAAATGTTGCACTGCGGTTTCGATCAATCCAGACAATTGTTTATGATCCAGTAAATCAGCTTGCGCTAGCGCAACGGAATTGGCACGTTGTTGATTTAGTTCGTTTTGTAGCGCTTTGGCTGCCGCGTTTGAAGAACGAAAATGCACGACCAATTTTGCTCCGCGTGCATGTAATCGACGGCAAATTGCTGACCCTAGCCGCTTTGCTCCACCTGTAACCAATATCACTTTGTTTTGCACACTTAACTCCCTGGTCGATTTCTTGGGACGACCTGTTAAACTAATACGGCATCGATAAAGAATTTTTCTAAAATTTACCATAAACAAGCAGATTTGATGTCTTTACAAATTAATTTGCCACCGGCCAGTGAAATCGCACTGGCAAATTGCCATCAATTAACCTTAGCAATTCGGGAAGCAATTCATAATGCAGGAGGCTGGATACCGTTTGAGCAATTCATGAATCTAGCGCTGTATTCGCCAGAGTTGGGTTACTACAATGGCGGCGCAACTAAATTGGGAGAAGCTGGGGATTTTGTCACTGCGCCGGAAATCTCTTCGTTGTTTGGGCGTGCAATAGCACGGCAAGTCATGCAAATAGCCAAGCAAATGCATTCGTATCAAATTCTCGAATTTGGTGCTGGTTCAGGAAAATTGGCATTCGATATTCTGTTGGCATTAGAACAGCTTGATCAATTGCCAGACAAATACCTAATTCTCGAAGTGAGCGCCGAACTTCGCGAACGTCAAAAAATATGGTTATCGGAGCAAATACCTCATTTATTTTCTCGCATCGAATGGTTACATGAATTGCCAGCCCAGTTTCAAGGCGTGATTCTGGCCAATGAAGTGCTGGATGCAATGCCTGTCCATTTGGTGGTTTGGCAGCAGAGTCAAATTTTGGAACGGGGCGTTATCTGGGATAAAGATCGCTTTGGTTGGCAAGATCGTTCCATTCAGAACGTTGATTTGCTTCAGGCAGCACAACAATTGTTACCAATCGTTACGGCTGAAACTGATTGGGGCAGCTTTGCTCAACACTATGTGAGCGAAATCAATCTATCCGCACGGTATTTTATTAAAAGCTTGGCGCAGATTTTACAACAAGGATTAATCTTACTAATCGACTATGGTTTTGGAAGTGGCGAATACTATCATCCGCAACGTCATCAAGGTACTTTGATGTGTCACTATCGCCATCATGTACACGACGATCCTTTTTATTTGCCCGGATTGCAGGATATTACCAGTCATGTCGATTTCAGTGCGATTACTGACATAGCAAATAGTAATGGACTTGATTTAATGGGGTATACTACGCAGGCACATTTTTTGATGAACTGCGGTATCACGGAAGTTTTGATACAATCCGCTGCGCCGAATAGTGTGAATTATTTGGCTCAGGCGAATCAATTGCAAAAATTGGTCAGTCCTGCAGAAATGGGAGAATTATTTAAAGCAATTGCATTTAGCAAAAATATCCCAGAGTCATTGATTGGATTTAATAGCGGTGATCGAAGTCGATTACTATGAATGCAATGACAATCTAAAACAAGCTATCTCTTATAACAAATAACAAATAACAACCAACAGAAATCTGAAACCGATCTGATTTTTTTATCGATATAAGCTCACATTAAAAGTAAGTGAGTACTTCAATGTCTAATTCTTTTACGCCTGAACAACTAATCCGCTCTGAGATTCTTTCGCTCTCGGCCTATCATGTGCCGCCAGCAACCGGGATGATCAAGCTGGACGCGATGGAGAATCCTTATCCTTTACCCTTGCAGCTTCGTAAAGACATCGCAGGGTTAGCAGAAAACGCGTCCATCAATCGCTATCCGGATGCCAGCGCAAGTGCGTTAAAACAAATTCTACGCCGTAATTTGGGAATCTCCGATGAGATGGCTATTTTATTGGGTAATGGTTCGGATGAAATCATTCAGATGATTGCAATGGCGGTTGCCAAACCTGGCGCAGTATTGATGAGTGTCGAGCCTGCTTTTGTAATGTTTCGTATGATTGCAACTTTTGCCAGTATTCAATATGTGGGCGTGCCGCTAAAAAAAGATTTTAATTTGGACCTTGAAGCCATGCTGACGGCAATTGAAAAACATCAACCAGCAGTGATTTTTCTGGCCTATCCCAATAATCCAACGGGTAATCTATTTGATGCCGACGCTATTCTACAAATTCTTGCTGCAAGTTCCGGTATTGTAGTGATTGATGAGGCTTATCATGCCTTTGCCGATACCAGCATGATTCATCAGTTGGATCGATTTGCCAATGTATTGCTAATGCGTACATTGTCTAAAGTTGGGCTAGCGGGTTTACGACTGGGATTATTGATAGGACGCACACAGTGGCTGCAACATTTTGAAAAAATACGTTTACCCTACAATATCGGTACTATGACGCAATTGATCGCAGAAAGCGTTTTGCATCATACCGATATTTTATCGCAGCAAGCTGAGGCCATCAAAGTAGAGCGCACTAAAGTTAGCAATTATTTGAGTGCCTTGGAGGGCACCGAAGTATTCCCATCGTCTGCCAATTTCATTCTGTTTCGTATAAAAAATGCAGATAAGGTATTTCAATCTTTGAAACAACGTTGTATATTGATAAAAAATCTGAATGGAACTCATCCATCGTTAGAAAACTGCTTACGAGTTACGGTAGGAACACCTGAAGAAAACACACAGTTTTGTAAAGCATTGCATACTATAATCAGCGAAATAGCCTAATAGATTACTTCGATATCGCCAACGTATTCCACATTTTTCACATCTCAGATTATTTTCTAACGCATTATGCGCCAAGCTCAGGTCACAAGAAATACGCTGGAAACCCAAATCAGCGTTAATTTGAATCTCGACGGAACAGGACAATCGACATTGCAGTCGGGCGTGCCTTTTTTGGATCACATGCTCGACCAAATTGTCCGTCATGGCTTGATTGATCTCGAGATAATCGCAAGTGGTGATTTGCATATCGATGCGCATCACACTGTGGAAGATATTGGTATTTCATTAGGTCAAGCGTTTGCAAAAGCAGCCGGAGACAAAAAGGGTTTGCGCCGCTATGGCCACGCATATGTTCCGCTCGATGAAGCTTTGTCGCGAGTTGTCATTGATTTATCAGGACGTCCAGGATTGGTGTTCAACGTAAATTTCTCTCGTGCCCGGATTGGCGATTTTGATGTCGATTTGATGCAAGAGTTTTTTCAGGGTTTCGTGAATCATGCCTTGGTGACATTGCACATCGACAATTTGTGTGGGCGAAACGCTCATCATCAAGCAGAAACCGTTTTCAAAGCTTTTGGCCGGGCTTTGCGTGTTGCAATAGAACATGATCCTGCCATGTCAGGAGTCATTCCATCGACCAAGGGCAGTTTATAAAAATTTAAAAGATGCATCGTGACTGATATAGCAATTGTAGATTACGGAATGGGCAATTTACGTTCCGTTCATAAGGCCTTGGAACACGTTGCTCCAAGTGCTTCGATCGTCGTAACGAATGATCCGTGCGAGGTCGAAAAAGCACAACGTGTCGTAGTGCCAGGGCAAGGCGCGATGCGTAATTGCATGCGAGAACTCGAGACCCGTGGTTTGCGTCAAGCAGTGGTGAAAGCCGCGCAGCATAAGCCTTTTTTAGGTATTTGCCTCGGGCTGCAAATGCTATTTGAAGAAAGTGAGGAGGGCGATATTAAAGGTTTTAATATTCTGCCTGGGAAAGTCGTTCATTTTCCTGAACCTTTAATGACAACAACCGACGGACAAAAATTAAAAGTGCCGCATATGGGATGGAATCAGGTTCACCAAGCCAGTGATCATCCTTTATGGGAAGGAATTCGTGACGATGCGCGGTTTTATTTTGTGCACAGCTATTATGTTGAAACACCTGATGCTGCTTCGATTGCTGGCCGTAGTCACTATCCTATGCCTTTTACCTGTGCTGTTGCCAAAAATAATATTTTCGCGGTACAGTTTCATCCTGAGAAAAGTCAATCTGCCGGATTGACGCTATTGCAAAATTTTTCGCGATGGATACCGTAATCAAAAACAATTTTTCTGATATTTATTAAAATTAATGAGTACTTTTTATACATTGATCTTGATTAAATCATGTTGATCATTCCAGCGATCGATCTTAAAGACGGTGATTGTGTTCGTCTTAAACAAGGCGTTATGGAAGACGCAACTATATTCTCGAAAGAACCCGATGAAATGGCAGCACACTGGTTAAACCAGGGCGCTAGAAGACTGCATTTGGTTGATTTAAATGGTGCTTTAGCGGGTAAGCCAAAAAACGAACCGGCGATTCGAGATATCGTTAAAGCCATCAATGGACAAATCCCCATCCAACTCGGTGGAGGCATCCGTGATTTAGATACTATCGAACGCTACTTGGATGATGGCATCAGCTATATGATCATTGGCACAGCCGCCATCAAAATTCCTGGCTTTCTACACGATGCGTGCTATGCTTTTCCAGGGCAAATCATGGTTGGTCTGGATGCCAAGGAAGGAAAAGTTGCCGTGGATGGATGGTCGAAAATTACAGGACACGATGTAGTCGATCTAGCGAAAAAATTTGAAGACTATGGTATCGAAGCGATCATTTACACGGACATTGGTCGGGATGGCATGCTCAGCGGAGTCAATACACATGCTACCGTCGAACTGGCCAAACAATTGACCGTACCTGTCATCGCCAGCGGTGGTATTACCAATATTGAAGATGTTCGCAAATTGTGTGAAATCGAATCGGAAGGGATTATCGGTGCGATTACCGGGCGTGCTATCTACGAAGGTTCGTTGGATTTCAAAGAAGCGCAAATTTTGGCTGATAAGCTTAGTATTGCGAATATTGCCCCTTAAATATTGACTCTATTGCTATACTTCTACAGTTCAAGCATTCTTAATACCCTCATAATAACTATAACTACATTCCTCTTTTTTTCTTAATGAGTCTTGCCAAACGCATTATTCCATGCCTGGATGTTACTAATGGGCGTGTCGTTAAAGGTGTCAACTTTGTTGAATTACGCGATGCAGGAGATCCGGTTGAAATCTCGCGCCGCTATGATGAACAAGGTGCCGACGAACTGACCTTTCTCGATATCACCGCCAGCTCTGATGATCGTGATTTAATTTTGCACATCATTGAAGCAGTAGCCGCACAGGTCTTTATTCCGTTGACGGTTGGGGGTGGAGTACGGCAAGTGGAAGACATCCGCAGACTGCTCAATGCTGGCGCTGATAAAGTTAGCATTAATACCTCTGCAGTCCTAAACCCCCAACTCATTGCTGATGCGGCCGATCATTATGGTTCACAATGTATCGTCGTGGCAATCGATGCAAAAAAAGTTAGTACTCCTAATGAAATACCTCGATGGGAGGTCTTTACTCACGGCGGACGTAAAGCTACGGGATTGGACGCCATCGAATGGGCCAAAAAAATGCAAGCGTTAGGTGCGGGCGAAATTCTCCTTACCAGTATGGATCGGGACGGAACACGTAACGGTTTTGATATTGCCTTAACACGTGCGGTATCGGATGCAATCAGTATTCCAGTAATAGCCAGCGGCGGTGTTGGCAATCTTGATCATTTGGTGGATGGTATTCTACAAGGCCATGCTGATGCTGTGCTGGCAGCGAGTATTTTTCATTATGGCGAATTTACCGTGCAACAAGCCAAGCAATATATGCAACAACATGGTATCGAAGTGCGCCTGTGATGTTAGAATTAAAATAATTACATCAATATCAATAAAATTGATGATATTTTAGTCGTTTGCTTTTATTATAATTTTTGCACTTATGGCAGATACTTGGCTTAACAAAATCAATTGGTCGGATGATGGTTTGGTGCCAGTGATTGCGCAAGAAGCTCAAAGCGGCAAAGTGTTGATGTTTGCTTGGATGAATCGAGAAGCTTTGAAACTGACGGTCGAGAAAGGTGAAGCTATTTACTGGTCGCGATCGCGCAAGAAATTGTGGCATAAAGGTGAAGAATCGGGTCACACACAAACTGTAAAAGAAATTTATTTAGATTGCGATGAAGACGTGCTGTTGCTGATTGTTGAACAAGCCGGTGGAATTGCCTGCCATACCGGCAGACATAACTGTTTTTTTCAAAAACTAGAAGGTAATGAATGGGTGATTTCTGCACCTGTCATTAAAAATCCGGAAGAAATATATTCCAAATGAATCATTCGACTATTTTAGATCGCCTTGCTCAATCGATCGAAGAACGAAAACAAGCAAACGCCGAAACTTCTTATGTGGCGAAATTATTGCAAGGTGGGCAAGACAAAATCTTGAAAAAAATTGCTGAAGAATCAGCAGAAACGTTGATGGCTTCTAAGGATGGCGATCCGCATCAAGTGGTATATGAAACTGCAGACTTATGGTTTCATTGTATGATTTTGTTGGCACATCATGGAGTGGGTCCCCAAGATGTTCTCAAAGAACTAGAAAGACGCGAGGGCGTTTCAGGAATAGTAGAAAAAAAATCTCGAACAAATTGATAAAAGCTTATGGATAACTGTATTTTTTGCAAAATAGTCCGAAAAGAAATTCTATCTAACAAAATTTACGAGGATGAAGAAATCATTGCTTTTAACGATATTCATCCTGCGGCGCCTGTGCATTTTTTAATTATCCCTAAACAACACATTGAAACGCTATACGATATTCAGGATGATCAACAGAGTCTTTTGGGTAAAATGATGTTGTTAGCACCTAAGTTAGCTAAGGAACAAGGTTGTCAAGATGGGTTTCGGGTTGTGATTAATACTGGACGTGTTGGCGGACAAGAAGTATTCCATCTACACATTCACGTAATCGGTGGCAGAGAACGATTGTCCCCTATGGTACACTCAGGTTAAGGACTACTTTGCTCCATTCATTCTAGGGAGAACTTATGGGCACATTTAGTATTTGGCACTGGATCATTGTATTGGTTATTGTGGTGTTGGTGTTTGGTACCAAGAAATTACGTAACTTGGGTAGCGATTTGGGTGGAGCGTTAAAAGGATTTAAAGACGGTATGAAAGAAGCGGATACCGATGCTACCCAAACGGCGAAACAGGCGCACGATAATGTCATTGACGTGCAAGCGAAAAGAGAAAATGTGCCGCATGATTTTCCTAACAACGTTACCAAAGAACAATCAACCGAACCGCCTACTTCAACTGCAAAAACGACTCATCACACGACTGAAAAATAATATTTTCATTTCTATCACTGTTTTGATTTGGAAATAAGTTATGTTTGATATCAGTTTTATGGAGCTGTTGGTTATCTCTTTGGTTGCTCTCATCGTTATTGGCCCTGAGCGATTGCCAATCGTAGCAAAAACACTCGGTAACTTATATGGGCGTTGCCGCAGTTTTGTGTACAGCGTAAGAACTGACATTCACAATGAAATCCGCATGGAAGAATTGAAAAAAATGCAATCTTCTATTGAAGAAACGGTTCATTCGGTCGAGCAATCTGTTCAACACGATCTGGATCAAATCAAAACAACCGTTTCAGAGGTTGTTCCAGAAAAAAATCAATTCGCTTCCGCAACTGAAACACATAAAACGCCAGTCGACGCAAACTCACAAGCAGCAGAACAAAACAAGCGTGACGCATCTCATGGATAGCACAACTCTGACGAAAACACAGCGATGATCGAAGGTTCCCTGCTGTCGCATCTAGTCGAGTTACGCGCGCGAATCATACGGATTTTGGGCGTTATTATGCTAGGGTTCTTCCCGTGTGCATTTTTTGCTCGGGAACTGTACACCATTCTCGCACAACCACTCTTGGAGAAACTGCCGCAAGGCGGACAAATGATCGCAACCGATGTGGCAACGCCATTTTTCGTACCGATGAAGGTGGCATTGATGGTTGCTTTTGTAGTCACGCTACCCCATACGATGTATCAAATCTGGGCTTTCGTCGCGCCAGGTTTATATACGCATGAAAAACGCATGGCTTTGCCGTTGGTTATTGGCAGCAGCTTGCTGTTTTTTTCAGGAATGGCATTTGCCTATTTTGCCGCGTTACCACTAGTATTTGAGTTTATTACCTACTTCGCGCCAGAAGGGGTTGCCGTCATGACGGATATCGGCAATTACCTTAGTTTTGTGTTATCGATGTTCTTAACCTTTGGAGTAACATTTGAGGTACCGATATTTGTCATTATTCTAGTTAGAACCGGTGTTATTACTATCGAGAAACTCAAAGAAGTTCGTCCTTACGTCATTGTCTCATCCTTTGTGATTGCCGCTGTTCTGACCCCTCCCGATGTTATTTCACAATTTATGCTTGCCATACCGCTTTGTCTTTTGTATGAATTAGGCATATTTGTGGCAAATTTAATGACGGTTAAAGAAACAACCGTTATCGAGCCAATATTTCCCGATCAAAATAGACAAAATAATCCGCAGCAGAAAAATAACCCAACAGAGACAGAGTAATCGTTCATTTGAATTTTTGTTAATTGAATGATAATCGTAACTTGAGTAATACGAAATCAGTGTGTTCAATTACGATTTAGTGTTTCGACTAAGCAGATAATTTTTTGATGATAGTCTCAAGGGTAAAACAAATGTTCAAGAATGAGTCTATGTGTGATATTCGACAGAAAAAAAATGTTCTGTGTCGTATTACTACGCTTTTATTTCTAATGGTGCCATTTGAAATACCGTTTGTTTTTGCACAAGCACCTGAGCCTTCCCAGAATTCTATCAATATTAATCAACCCAACCAATCTGCCATAAAAGCATTACCAGAAAATTTGCCTGAAGCTAATAAACCCACTAGAAAAATTCATCGTATTGGTACAGCCATTCCTGCGCCACCTAATGCGGTCAGTATTAAAAGTACTGAAGCAGGCGTGATTCGCCGTCCAACATCATCGCCCTCAGGTTGCATGAATTGCGGCGCAGTCGATTTTATTCATCAATCCCTGCAAGGCAATCAGCTTAATGCGATTATTAATGGCGTTGTCGCAGGAACCGTTGCTCGTGAAATCATTCGCCCTGGGACTAATACTCAAGCGCCGCAAAATCCAAATTATCCGTATCAGGTTGGTATTACGTTGAACGATGGTCGACAAGTTATCATCGGATTACCTGATGCATCTCATCTTCAACAAGGCGATCGAGTTAAATTGATGGATGGAACTGTCGTCATTGATCGTGAATAGGGTGAGGTACTTTGTAAAAAAGTCTCGAAGTATTGATTGCGAGATATTTCTGAGTCGGTTTGGTTGTACGAGCACAAAAGAGCTATCATAACCGAACATTCTTTCTTCTCTTTTCGGTTTTTTCCGCATGGATTTATTTACACAGGGTTTATTGGGCGCCACGATGGCGCAAACCGGCGCTCAAAAAACGGAAATTCGCTTGGCAACAGGGATAGGTTTTATCGCGGGATTAGCTGCGGATGCAGACATACTGATTCAGTCCGAACAAGATCCATTATTGAATCTAGAATTTCATCGCCACTTTACCCATTCCTTATTTTTTGTACCCTTAGGCGCATTCATCGTCGCACTTGTATTATGGTTCTTTCTGAGGCGGCGATTAACTTTTGTTCGGTTATATCTATTGACGTTATTAGGTTATTGCTTGAGCGGTGTGCTCGACGCCTTTACCAGCTACGGCACTCAGTTGCTCTGGCCGCTCAGTAACGAGCGAATCGCATGGAGCATCATCTCAGTCATCGATCCGGTTTTTACGTTGATTCTAATGCTTGCTGCAATTACCGCGTTCAAGAAAAATAATCGGATAGTAGCTTGGATAGGGTTATTTTTAGCGGCAGCGTATTTGACGCTAGGTTGGATTCAGTCGCAGCGCGCCGAGTCCTTTGCCAATACCGTTATTGCAGAACGAGGTCACGTTGCAGAAATGGTAATCGTTAAACCAACTCTTGGAAACATACTGCTGTGGCGCTCAATTTATCGCCATCAAGGAATGTTATATGTGGATGCGATCCGTGCTGGTTTTTTATCACAACCGCAACTATATCCAGGCGAATCCATTGCACAATTTGAAAGGACGCGTGATCTAACAAATGTTTCCGAAACGTCGGTACTAGCACAAGATATTGAACGCTTTAGCCATTTTTCTGCGGGATTGCTTGCCATTCGTCCGGAACAACCGAATATTCTCATTGATGTGCGGTATTCTAATTTGCCCAATACGCTAGCGCCGCTATGGGGAATTGAAATCGATCCCGCACACCCTGATCAACACGCCAAATATAATCTTTATCGAGATTCATCCAAGACAACACGAGAAAAGTTTTTTGCAATGTTACTGGGACGCTCGTAATACGATTGAATGATTTTCGGTAATTCTGGCTGGTTTCATTTATTTGATTCGGTTATACAACCTAATTGTGGCAACGGCGTAGTAGCCAGAGGTTTTTTAAGTTAGAATCACGCATTCTTTTTACTTTTCCGGCAATAGTTAGTGTTTAATTTTTAACCTATGATTCTTATTCTTGTCCCCAATACGCAACCGGACAGTCCGGAATATAAACAATTGATGTCTCGATTAGACGCGCTTCCTGGCATATCTACTCGAATTCATAAAGAAACCGGCACGGAACAATCGTTAACCGAAGTTTATTTGATTGGCAATACCAAAGCGTTATCGATCGAAGAAGTTAGTGGCTTTCCTTGTGTCGATCACGTTGTGCGCGTTTCCGAAGAATATCGCGTGTTAGGACGGCATAAAGATGATGATCGACCAACGCATTTCACCTACAACGGCGTACATTTCGGTCAAGATACCTTGAATGTTTTTGCAGGGTTATGTGCGGTTGATACGCTCGAGCATGTAGAAATGATGATGAAAGCACTGCGTGAAAACAATCAGGTTTGCACGCGAATGGGAGCCTATAAACCTCGCACTAGTCCTTATGCTTTTCAAGGGCATGGCAAATCATGTTTACCGTATGTGTTCGAATTAGCGGGTAAATATGGCATTAAAGTCATCGCGATGGAAATAACCCATGAATCTCATTTGGAAGAAATCCGCAATTCACTGTTCCGAACGGGTAATCCAACCGGTGTCATCCTTCAAATCGGCACAAGAAATACACAGAATTTTGAATTATTAAAAATCGTCGGTAAACAGCAAGAGTTTCCTGTTTTGATCAAGCGCGGTTTTGGAATTACTCTTGATGAGTCGCTGAATGCTGCTGAGTATTTGGCTTCGGAGGGAAATCGCAAAGTTATTTTTGGTTTACGTGGTATGAAAACCAATATGGGAGATCCGCATCGTAATTTTGTTGATTTTGCTCATGTCCCAGTGGTAAAACGGTTGACACGCATGCCAGTCTGTATCGATCCTTCTCACTCCGTAGGTACTCGTGCCGCTTCGCCAGATGGCTTGCTAGATATCATGCACGCTACAGCGCAGGGTATTATCGCCGGTGCTAATATGGTACTGGTGGACTTTCATCCGGTACCAAATAAAGCGTTGGTTGACGGTCCACAAGCCTTACTCATGAAAGAGCTACCGCAATTTCTCGAAGATATCCAATTGGTTAGAGAAACTTATGAAAAGCGTGTGGCATTGGCCCAACGATATCAGGAACAATGAACGCATAATAAAAGTCTCATTGGTTGAAACAGATTTTTGATGATCAAGTAACCTTATCCAGAAATTTTTATTGTTGACAATTATATGATTAAAGTTTTGCTATCCAATCCTCGAGGTTTTTGTGCCGGTGTTGATCGCGCGATTGAAATTGTGGAGCGTGCGCTTGAAATGCATGGCGCACCAATTTACGTCCGTCATGAAGTAGTGCATAACCGTTTTGTAGTAGAAGGGCTGGAAAAAAAAGGCGCGGTGTTCGTAGAGAATTTGGATGAAGTGCCTCAGGATAGTATTCTGATTTTTAGTGCTCATGGTGTATCGCATGCCGTGCGTCGCGAAGCAGCCGAACGTAAACTGAAGGTTTTTGATGCGACTTGTCCTTTGGTGACAAAAGTGCACGTTGAAGTAGCGAAAATGCGCAAAGAGGGCAAAGAGATCATTATGATCGGACACCAAGGTCACCCAGAAGTGGAAGGGACGATGGGACAGGCTGAAGGTGAAGGCAATGATAAGGGTATGTATCTAGTTGAAACGGAAACAGACGTTGAGAAATTACAAGTTAAAAACGAAAATAATCTCGCGTATGTCACTCAAACGACATTGTCTGTCGATGATGCAGCTCGCATCGTTGACGCACTGAAACGCAGGTTTCCTAAAATTATCGGTCCTAAAAAGGATGATATTTGCTACGCCACACAAAACCGCCAAGACGCCGTTAAAAAAATGGTTAATCAATGCGATTTGGTTATAGTGGTAGGGTCACCCAATAGCTCAAATTCCAATCGACTTTGTGAAGTCGCTAGAAACGCGAATGTTGAAGCTTATATGGTTGATCGCGCAGAACAATTGCAAGAAAAATGGTTTCTAGGGAAAAAAAATATTGGAATCACCGCAGGCGCTTCAGCGCCAGAGATTTTGGTACAACAAGTCATCTCTCGGCTCAAGGAAATAGGCGCAGAACAGATAGGAGAAGAAGTTTCCATCGAGGAACTCAGCGGCGTGGTGGAATCAGTCGTATTTCCTTTACCTAAGGCGTAGATACATTTTTTTGCAAGATTTTGTTTAATAAAAGAGATTGAATTCTCTTGATTTAGATTTAATGTGGCCGCACATGATCATGTGTCGCATAATGATTTCGATTGATCAATTATTTTGAATAAATACTTTTTGCCATGAGTCACTTACCATTCTCAGTTCCAGACCCCAACCTTTTTACCGAAGAAGATGTCTCGGCGTTGGTGCATAATTTTTATGCCAAAGCTAGAAAAGATCCTGATCTCGGTCCTATCTTTGAATCTCACGTGATTGACTGGGATGCCCACTTTGTACAAATGACTAACTTCTGGTCAGCACAGTTGCGTGGCACCAGCCGTTTTCGTGGTGCTCCAATGCCTAAGCATATTGCTTTACCGGATCTTCGCGCAGAACTGTTTGAGCGATGGTTACAGCTTTTCCGTCAAACAACCGAAGAATTGGGAAATCCTACTTTGCAACTCCACGCTAATTCAATTGCTGGCTTCATCGCCACGCGTCTATGGCAAGGATATCAAATGAACAATTATCCTGAGCAAGAATTTGTTCCTCTTAATATTGGGTAGTTTTTACATCACTTTTCATTATTTATAGTTAACCTATTGAAATGGATAGGAAAGATACTTGAATATAACTTGAAATTTTTATTTCAATGAAATAAGGGCGTAAAGTGCCTTTATTCGATTTATTTCTAAAGTAGTTGCAGCGTAGCATTGTTTTTCGTTATAGGAACATTGTTACTTTGAAAAGTATTCGAAATAAAATTATTTTATTTTCTATATTGGCCACGTTAATTCCTTCGATTGGCCTAGGCGTATTGTCGTTTCAGCAAAATGAAACGATGATTAAAGAAAATCTTACGCGCGAACTACGCGCTTTGACAAACTACGCTGATCGTGAGTTAGAATTATGGATCAAAGAACAAATTTATACGGTTCGTGAACTTTCCCATTCTAAAATTCTTACCGATGGAATTTCTTTACTTACCAGCTCCTCCTTAAAAAATGTAATCGCACGACAAAAAAATCTTGTCGAAAATTATTTTAAATCAGTATCCAATAGATTAGATACCGTTCTCGAATTGATTGCAATCGATACGAATGGACAGATTCTGGCGAGTAATGTCGATTTGCATGAGCCAAAATCATTTCCAGAGAATTGGACAGAGACCACTACGGTACAAGGCAATGTCGTTATACCTCCTCATTGGAATGAGCGCTTTGCCACTTCAACCGTAAGCATTTTGGTTCCAATTTTATCGGTGGACGATTATATTTTGGGCGCGCTCGTTGTTACGTTTGATTTACATAGCATTCATAGCAGTCTTAAGGACCCTATCAAATCTCCATTGGGTGAAGTGCTTTTGCTGGATAATGAAGGTCGGATCATGCTATCAAGCGACGGAAGAATCCTACCGGGTAATCAAGAAAATATAACATTATCTTTTGCGATTGAAGATTTAGAAGAGCTGCAACATAATCCAAAAGAATTGGATATTCCGCAAGGTTTAGAGACAGAAAAAGTAATTGGTCTGGCTTATACATCGAAAAATCCTCCCGTAACCATCATTGCACATAGAAGCTATGATTCGATTTATGCTGCCTGGATTCAGCAGCGTGATTTGTTTATCGGTTTGGTCGGTGCAGCGCTATTTATTACAGTGATTATTGCTTTTCAGATGGGGCATGCGATAGTTGTTCCCTTACAAAAATTGATTTCTGCAACTGAAGACATTGTTAAAGGCAATTTCCAAGTTCAATTAAAAACTTCGCAACGTAATGAATTGGGACAATTGACTCATATGTTCAATCAGATGGCTGATAAATTACAGCAAAATCTCGCAGAAATCACTACGACAAGCCTGGCGATGCAAGAAAAAAACAAACTGCTCGAAACCTTATCGGTCACTGATAGCCTTACCGGTCTTTTCAATCGCAACAAGCTTAATGCTATTATCAACGATCAATTAGCTAGGTTTTCTCGCAATAATCGTCCTTTTGCGGTATTAATGATTGATATTGATCACTTCAAAACGCTTAATGATACGCTCGGCCATATTGCGGGCGATGAAATCATACTATCCGTTGCCGAAAAAATTTTACATTGTATTCGCAGCGTTGATTTTGCGGCCCGATATGGCGGGGATGAATTTGTCATTATTTTGTCAGAAACGACTGCGGATGAAGCCGTTAAAACCGCGGAACGGATACGTTCGCACGTTGCCAATATTCATTACAATTCTACAGATCAACTTGCAAGAGTGGTTACTTTAAGTATCGGCATTATACAAAGTGAGGCAGAAGACACTTCCTTAACACATCTTCTTTCGAGAGTCGATAGCGCCTTATATCAAGCGAAACATGCCGGTAGAAATCAAACTTACTGCATACGCCCAAAATTGCTGACTGTAAACGGTTGAAAGTCATTTCCGTTTTTACAGGATTACTCTAATTGAAAATCGGTGTTCTGTATCCATCCCTGTTTTTTTTCAATCGATACCTTCAACCAGGTTCCCTGACTTGCAACGGTTGTTAAAACTGTATCTTTTTTCAGTGAAGAAATCACTTGTGATTGCGAGTCGGAGGCTTTATATAATTTAACAACTTTGTTCAGCCGGATCCTCATAGGAACATGAAAGTCAAGTTGCAAATGGTCCGATTGTGAGGTCTTCTTGCTCGCAGGGTTGCTTTGAAGCGATTTGACAAAATTGTTGGCTTGGCCCACATAACCCATTGCATCAGCATACTGATCTTTTGAATATAACAGTGTAGCTGTTTCAAAAAGATGCTGTGCTTGCATTCTTAGAATTCGATCGAATGGTGCATTTCTTTCCTGTTTGAGTTGTTGCAAGGAAGCATCTAATTCTGCTATCGCAGATGCAGTACCTGGCTTTGTAGCCAAGCGATGTGATTTAACCTGAGTGCGCGTAGCTTCTTTGTTCGTTTCCCGAATGACATTTGCTTGATCAATTTGACGTACTTTTTGATTTTTGATCAATTGATCCTTCTGCGCGACGAGTTTTTCGAGCCGCGCAACTTCTCTTTTTAAATGTTGTTCATTCTCTGTGGGTACCGGTAACTGAGGGTGATCTGCCGGAATAAGTACTTTTTCTTGGAAAGCGCATCCCGGTATGATGACCATCACGATACAACAAAACCCCATCCTAAATATTGAAGGATAATTTCTGGGCACTCTAGAAATTAGTACTGTTAAGGATTTTGTCATAGTAGTAGCTTCCATTCGTCTCAAAAGGATTGAGTTATTCAAATAAGGATAGATAGAAGAATTTTTGTCACTACTTCTATATCACAATTTTAAAAGCTTTTTCAGTGATTAACGATTCAAAATAACTTCTAAAACAAATTTGCTACCGATATAAGCAAGCAACAAGATCACAAATCCCGTCAGTGTCCAGCGAATCGCTATCCGTCCACGCCAACCATAAAACTGTCTACCGACGAGGAGCGCAGCAAAAACGCTCCAGGATACGACGCCAAAAAAAGTTTTGTGAGTAAATGTGAAAGGTTGACCGAAAACTTCATTCGAAAAGAAAGTACCGCTAATCAATGTTAGCGTGAGTAAAATAAACCCTGCCCAGATAATTCGAAACAACAACTTTTCCATCACTAACAATGGCGGCAAATTAACGAACACAGGATGACCGGCTGGGTGATGTAAATGCCGTTCTATCACGATCATTAATGATGCATGAAACGCCGCGATCGTGAGTAAGCTATACGCCAGCATTGCACCCAATAAATGCGCCCTAAAAGCAGGCAATTCGGTATTATCAAGAATTCGCGATGATGGAAAAATAAGCGGTAATAAAATTGCAATCGCAGCAACAATGGCAATTGGAGCAATTAATGATTGTAACCCTTGAAGTCGATTAAAGAATCCGAGCGTCCAATAAATAAACGCTGTTAACCATATAATCGATGAAACCGCATTTCCTAGGCCAAACCTTAAACCAGTATCCGCTAAAATTGATTGATATAAAACCCATGCATGGAGTCCGAGTGGAATGAGCAGGGCATAGCGCATCCATTGATTCAATGTGGCTGATTGATCGGCAACATGATGACCAACCAGTAACTTCTTCCACTGATTTTGCCAGAAATAAATACCGATCAGTACATACAGCAAAAAAGGAATGAGATAAGTTAAAATGCTGAGCATAAGTATCTCAAGTATTAAAAACACAAGTTACAGCGTAGTCTACATTGCGTTACAATAAATTCAAAGCGCAAATTCCAATATTTGTTAACTATATATTTTGCAACGAGCAATTCCTTTTGAGATTAACTAAAACCTATGTTTGATAATTTGACGAATAGATTCACAGGCATTATTAAAACCTTGCGTGGCGAAGCAAGATTAACCGAAAGTAATATCGAACAAGCGCTGCGCGAAGTTCGATTAGCTTTTTTAGAAGCGGATGTTGCATTGCCGGTCGTCAAAAACTTTATCGCCCGCATTAAAGAAAAAGCGATTGGCCATGAAGTCATGACCAGCCTGACACCAGATCAAGCGCTGATTGGTATTGTGCACCAAGAGCTCATTAACATTCTGGGGGGAGAAAAATCCGATTTAAATCTGGCAACTACGCCACCCGCTGTGATTTTAATGGCTGGATTGCAGGGTGCCGGAAAAACCACCAGTAGCGGTAAGCTAGCTAAGTGGCTAATGGAAAACAAAAAAAAGAAAGTTTTGTTGGTTTCTTGTGACGTCTATCGTCCCGCCGCTATTCAGCAACTTGAATTATTAGCCAATCAAACAGGCGCTGATTTTTATCCTGCTTTAACAGGGCAAAAGCCGGCAGAAATCGCTGCCAACGCATTAAATTTTGCGCGGATACAGCACCATGATGTAATGATCGTCGATACTGCGGGGCGACTCGGTATTGATGAAGCCATGATGAAAGAAATCAGTGAGCTAGAAGCGCTGTTAAAACCGGTTGAAACGTTGTTTGTGGTTGATGCGATGCAAGGCCAAGATGCCGTCAATACAGCCAAAGCATTTTCGGACGCCTTACCTTTGACAGGCGTTATTCTAACGAAATTGGATGGCGATGCTCGTGGTGGAGCAGCGTTGTCAGTGAAAGAAATTACTGGAAAACCGATTAAATTCGCGGGTGTCGCGGAAAAGTTAACCGGACTAGAACCATTCCATCCTGACCGTATGGCGTCACGTATTTTAGGAATGGGTGACGTACTTGGCTTGATTGAAGAAGCGCAACGTAACGCAGATCAGCAAGAAGCCGAGAAACTGATGAAAAAAATGAAATCAGGAAAAGGTTTTGACCTAGATGATTTCAAGGCACAGTTTCAACAGATGCGTAACATGGGCGGCATTAGCGCATTGATGGATAAACTGCCAGCGCAGCTTAGCCAGGCGGCACAGAATGTTAAAGTTGATGACAAAGTCATTAATCGTAACGAAGGAATCATCAACGCAATGACGAAATTAGAACGCACCAAACCAGAAATTTTAAAAGCTTCCCGGAAACGAAGAATTGCCGCAGGGGCTGGTGTTTCTGTTCAAGAGGTCAATCGACTTCTCTCGCAATTCGAACAAACGCAGAAAATGATGAAAATGATGAACAAAGGTGGCATGGCAAAAATGATGCGTGGACTCAAAGGAATGATGCCGCGCTTACGATAACAATAATTAGTTTGGTCATAGAATAACGTTAATACTATCTAATGAGTTGCCATAGTTTGTTAGTAAGCGCATTAAGTTGTTTTTTCAATGCTATTCTAAATCGCTTTTTAGCTTGCGATTCCTCGTGATTTTGCCACGGGAATCTAATTAGGTTTCAGTGAAGTGGTCTCTTGTAACTGAACAACCTGATAGTAGAATTAAGTGCTGCTGTTTTTGATTAATCAAGCACAGGCAGCCTGATGAATCGTTTGAAATTGATAATAAACCTCATTGGGGGTTTTGTTGTCAAGACTTTGATGAAAACGTTCCTAATTGTACCAATCAAACAACTGAATCAGACTTTACCGACGTCTGTTTCAGCAGCAACTTAATCGGCTTGTTTGTTAGATCAAATTTCGTTTAGGACAAATTATGACATACTGAAACTCGCCAGACTCCAGGAACTTATCCCCGTGTGACAGTACCAATTAAAGGTTCAAGGCGTTGCAGTAGTCTCAAACGTTTGGCCAAGGTTTAGCAAACGATTCAGGAACGTCTCAAGCGTGAAGCTAAACGCTATAACAAATCTTATCCGGGTGAGCTGGTTTACCTCGATACCAAACGGCTTCCCTTCCTGAAAGGTCAATCTGTCAACGAGCCTAGTGAGTATTTGTTCGTGGCTATCGATGATTTTTCCAGGGAGTTGTATGCCGATATTTTTCCCGATAAAACCCTGCACAGCGCTGCCTGCTTTCCCATGGGCACGGTCATTGCCCAATGACCTTATCGGATCGACTGCGCCTACTCCGACAACGGCACCGAATTTAAAGGAATCAGCGATCATGCTTTCGTCACAGCCTTCTGGCAACAAGGTATCGGCCAGAAATTCACCCTCGTTAATCGCTCCAAAACTAACGGTAAAGCTGAACGAGTCATCAACACATTAATGGACATGTGGTACAGTCAATTTTCCTTTAAATACAACGTCGATCGTCGTATTCAGTGATTGTGTTTCATTAACTTCTGCAATACTATCAAACCCCATAAAGGTTTGACTAATGCTACTCCCTATGAAATATTCACTGCTTATTTTAGTCAACCTCTCTGTAAACAACTCTGAGGTTTCTTATACAGATTTACTTATCCTATAATTTCCTTGAAATAAGCCTAAGTTCTTAGAGAAACTTGAGTTAAAAAATGAAAATACCCTTTTCTGTATAAAAACGACGGATACAATGATTAATTGCATTAATTTCTCTTTGTCTGTTTGAATTATTTATAACGTATCCAATGGAAATAACTCAGTATTTTCTGAACGACAAAGTAAAAAAATATTTGTGGCCATGTTTGATAGGGTTACTGGGTGTTTTTTTATATGTGCTAACCCCTTTTTTTGCATTCGAAGAAAAATTTGGTTTGAATTGGCTGTTTCAAATGCGTGGTTTAATTCCTGCGCCGAATAATGTTGCGATTGTCGCTATTGATAAATCTTCTGCGGAAAACCTAGATATACCCATTTCGTCTAAAGATTGGCCTAGAAATGTGTCGAAGTGGCCACGAAGCTTACATGCGCAATTAATTTAGCGTCTTTCGAAGGAAGGTGCAGGTCTTATCGTTTTCGACCTTGTTTTTGATACTGCAAGCCAGCAATTTGAAGATGATGAAAAATTTGCTGCGGCCATGCAGGAATTCGGCAATGTAATATTAATTCAGCGACTTGATCGAAATCAATGTGAGAATTCTTTGGATACTCTTCAGCAAACAGATTTCTCTATCGTCGAAGAATGCGCCGGTAAGCTTCTCAATCAGTTTACTGCCACCGCAAAAGCAGCAGTTCCATTTCCGTTAGCTCGAGCAGAACAAATTAAGGATTATTGGTTATTTAAAGAAAGTTTTGGCGATGGCCCAACAGCGCCGGTAGTTTTATTACAAGCGCTAGCATTACCGCTTTTCAATGAATTTTCTAAAATAATGTTAGCGGTCGATTCAACCACTACAGCAAAACTGCCTACAAACGTAAATACAATGGATTTGCATGATTTAGTGTTGGATTTGCGTAATATTTTTCTTACCGACAAACAACTAGCTCTAAAAATGCAGCATCGATTGTCTCAGAATTTATCTTTAAATTTAGAGCAGAAACAATTGATTGCATCATTATTGAATATTTATTCTGGGGAGAAAAAACGATATTTAAATTTTTATGGCCCGCCTCGAAGCATTCAAACTATTCCTTACTATCAAGCGCTGATTGACAATACAGAATCAAACACTTTCAAGAATAAAATTGTTTTTATCGGCTTTTCGGCAGCAACACAGAGTGAACAGGATATTGGCAGAGACGATTACCACACCGTATTCTCAAACGACAGTGGCCTTAACATTAGTGGCGTGGAGCTCATTGCGACAGCCTTTGCCAATCTATATGAAAACAAACCTATTCGTATATTTCCGTATTCGGCAAACTGGACTATTTTGTTTGTCTTTGGTTTTCTAATTACCACTGTCTTTTCCCTTCCGCAGACTCGATTATCCTTGAAGAATATTGCGGGATTAAGTTTCGTGGTACTTCTGATTTATTTAGTGAGCGCTTATTATTTTTTTTCCAAGCTAGCCGTCTGGTTGCCCATCTTCATTCCGATATTGCAAACTATTTCTGCTTTTATCGTGGCACAAACACTAAAACATCATGAAGTCACCTTACAGGCTAAACAGTTGGAGGATCAAGTAACCAATTTAAGAAAATTTTTTGGTTCGACTTTTCCCAACGACTTTTTAGAAAAGATTATTGGAAGTGAACAAAATGAGCAGGGTATTTATGGTTGTTGTTTGAATACAGATATTCAAGGTTTTTGTGCATTAGCCGAGCCTATGGAGCCGAGAATTTTAGGGCAATTATTGGAAAAATATCGTGATGTTCTTAAAAAACCCATTCGTGAGCACGATGGATACATCATGGATATGATTGCCGATTCAATGCTGGCTGTGTGGATCTCCAATGCTGATGATTCATTAGCGCGAAAAAAAGCATGTCAAGCATCTCTTGAGATAGCAATGGCTGTGGAACAGTTTAATCAACATCGTTCAGAAGGAATGCCTCCGTTTCCGACCAGGTTAGGACTACATTTTGGTGAAATGTCTTTGAAAAGAGAACAAGGCTGCTATCGAGTGACCGGAGACGTAGTGAATGCAACCAATCGCATTCAAAATATGAATAAAAATTTTAAAACTCGAATCCTGTTATCTACCGAAATGAATGTTGGCTTAGAAGATTTTCTTTTTCGACCTTTAGGCACATGTCAATTACGAGGAAAAGTGAAGCCGGTAAATTTATTCGAATTGATTAATCACAAAAATTCGGCTACCGAAGATCAAGTATGGCTATGTGAGATTTTTAATGAAGCCTTTACACATTATCAATCCAATAATTGGAGCAATGCGCAAAAATATTTTTTAGAAATCCTAAAGGCTTTTCCAGATGATGGTCCTGCCTATTATTTTGTCAAAATCTGTCAAGACCAATCATGACATTATATTTCTGCACCCACTATGATCATGACCTCACTGGCTTGTAAATGCAACAACTTGGCGATATCCTCGTAGTCATCCGGTAGCGCGGCATCATCCCATCCGTTGGCCGAGTGCCTAGCTAAATTGACTGCCAAAATCACGTTGCGCACTCTTTGTTGCGTTTTATTTTTATCATCTGTTAAGGCTATGAGTAACTCCGGTAATCGCCACTTTACTGCCAACTCTACTTGTAATCGATTCAGCGTAAACCCTAAAATATTTTGTTGTGCTACAACACTGCGCAACGTTTTATCGTTCATCTGAGAAGCTTTTATTTGCAGCATTTCTTTGGGTGAAAAGCACCACATCAACATTTCAGCAATATCATGAAGTAACGTAGCGGTACGGATTTCTTCATAATGCAGGTCGTGCAAGCGAACAGCCCAATCAAACGCATAACCAGCAGCCATGTTGGCTCGATGTGTGGTTTTGAGCAAATGGACCAGCGCAGCCATATTGCCACTTTGACTTAAGATCTCTTCCACTAATGGTTGCGGAGCTACTTTCTCTAATGTCTTTTCCAATCCAATCATTAAAGCAATTTGCTCAATTTCTATCACATCGTGTTTTTGTGCAAGTTGTTTGTGTGATTGCAAATAGCGCAACATTTTTACTGTCATTAACGGATCGTTTTTAACGATTTGAGCGAAACTACGCGCATTCATATGCTGAGCATCTTGCTGCAATTTCGAAATATTTCGTGCAGTTTGCTTCAACACAGGAATTTCGGCGGCGGTAAGAAAATCAACCCATTCCGACAATTTTCTTGGTTTATCTAGTGGCATGCTGAACTCCTGATATTGAATACGTTAACAATTCCTACGACATTCCTTAATCAATATTGAGGAAACAATGGGTTATGACGATTAATTAGACAATTTTCCATTCAACATTTCTAAAACCGCACCAATACGAGTGTATCGAATTTGTGTGATACCGCCGTTATTGACCTTGATTAGATAAAGATTTTTGGGAGGAATATTGAGGCTAATAGCGATGATCGTACGAATCACGCCGGCATGTGTCACGATAAGAATGCGTTCATTGCGATAACGCTCAACGATTTCGTTAAAAGCGAGACTTACTCGCTGAATAAAATCATCTAGCGGCTCGGAGTCTTTAGGACGTTGATTTACTGGGTCACTAATAAAGGCGCTATATTCTGCCGCACGGTCAATTTTTATGGCGTCATGATCCAGTCCTTCCCATGCACCAAAGCCAACCTCTTTGAAGCGCGATTCCACCATTACCTCAATTCCATAACGATCTCCCAGCGCATCAGCAAATGCTTTACAACGTTGCAGTGGTGAGGTAACAATACGGTCCCACTCATTGAACGACCCAACGGCATTCCACATTTGTAACCATCCGTTTTCAGAGAGAGGATCATCAATCGCATGACCACGATAACGATTCCCGCCAGTCGGCTCTCCATGACGAATCAAATCTATCATGGTTTTTGGCATATCAATTCCAATAAGCGATTAAAGAATCAGACTAGTCTTGGGATACTAGAAAATTATCCAATTTAACGGCTGAATCAACCGTTTTACTGGATACTACTCGAGCGATCTTCACGTATTCAGCATACTCTAACGCATCTTCCTCATGAATCTGCGCCTTCATCACAAAATTTGCATGATGACTTGCTTCTTTTTTCATTCCCTCGTCATATAACAAGTCTGCATAAAAAGCACGAGTAATCACATCTTGAGGAAACAACTCATGAGCACGTTTGAGATGCGTTAACGCTTTCTTGTTGCTACCGAAGCTAATGGGATAATCCGGTAAAAGATGATAGATACGACCTAATGCTCGGTGCGCACCAGCATTTTCATAAGACTCATCCAACGCAATCACCTTTAGCAGTAATTCTTCCATGGGGCGAATCAAGCGCAAAGCACTTAACATGCCTGTATCCTCTGCTAATTTCCCCATTGCAGCCGCCTTCCAAAAAAGACCACGAACATCATTACTATCAAGCTCAAGTGCTCGATCGGCAATAGCAATAGCGTTTTGAAATAACTCGATGCGCCGCTTTTTATTTACTTCAAGTTGAGCGCGCATGTATTCTAATCGTGATAGCTCGGCGATTGCTGCCGGCTCACTGGAGTTCTTCGTCAACTCCCGCAGCCATTGAATCGTTTCGAGCAGTAAAGGGGTATCAACCGCATAACGCCATGCAGCCAATTCAATTTTTTGCTTGTTTTCGGGCGTCAATACGCTATTTGAAAAGGATATATTTTGAGCTGACGCCGGCAAAGTTAATAGCAAAAAAATAATTACCGAAACATAGCGATATGTTCTTAATTTAGCTTTCATAACCTCAATAGAAAATGTGCGAATCAGTGAATTGCTGTCTATTTTATGATTAATTTGAATAGCTATTCTACGATAATTAACTATTATGTCGAGATGTTTTCTTGGGCAGAAGATGGATTAATGAATTTTTGCAGAATATTTCTTAGCTGATCTTGATCAAAAGGCTTGCTGAGATGCTCGTACATTCCGACGTTAATACAACGTTGTTTTACTTCATCAAAAGCATGTGCCGTTAAGGCAACAATAGGCGTCTGCCGAATATTATTCTGCATTTCCCATGCACGGATTCGTTTGGTTGCTTCAAATCCATCCATCACCGGCATATTGCAATCCATTAATATCAAATCAAAGGACTGCGACAAAAACTCCTGCACAGCCTCCGCCCCATTACAGGCCAATGTGACTTCACAATCCAATCGTTTCAGTATTGCTTGACTAATCAATTGATTGACTTCATTGTCTTCCACCAACAGCACGCGAGCAGAATAGTGATTTTTGATCGGTAAAACAGCTGCGGTTTTTGGTTGTGTCGATTCGACAGAAATTTCTTCTTGATTCATCTTAGACTGAAGCGGTATACATGCGCAAAACTGAGAACCTTTACCTAATTGACTGGTTACAGAGATTGTGCCGTTCATCAATGAGAGTAAATTGCGTGTAATTAAAAGGCCTAGCCCAGTTCCGCGAATATGTTCGGAAGATTCACCTACTTGAGTAAACTCCTGAAACAGTTTGGCCTGATTTTCAGGTGAAATTCCAATTCCACTGTCACTAACAGTCAGTTTTAACTCAGCACGATCCATTTGTTGATCAGTTGACTGGCATTCCACAATCAATCGGACCTCACCATGGTTGGTAAACTTAAAAGCATTGCCAAGTAAGTTAAATAAAATTTGCTTGATCCGATCAGGATCGCCGATCAATTTATTGATGCTTGATCCATCCGTATCGACAATGAACTTCAATGCCTTTTCTTTCGCCTTAGGGAGAAAAAGCCACTCTACTTCTTTGATCAGGGTTTGCAGATGAAACGAACGATTGACAATGGTGAGTTTATTAGCTTCTATTCTAGCAAAATCAAGAATGTCATCAATAATATTTAGTAATGTTTCTCCGGAATTTCGAATGACATTGACATAGTTTTTTTGCTCTGTTGTTAAAGACGTTGTCGATAAAATTTCAGTCATTCCCAAAACGCCGTTCATGGGTGTTCGAATTTCATGACTCATAGTAGCAAGAAAGGCAGATTTTGCTTTATTAGCATGTTCCGCTTGAATACGCGCCTTCTCCAAATCACTCGCTTGCTGTTCTAACAATAATGTTTGATGCTTTGCTGACCAATAGCTGTCGTGTTGATGTTTACCATTAAGAATAAAAAAAACAAAATAAGAACAACCAATCGATATTAAAGCCCAAAAATTTTCCGCAGGAATGATTAAAGCCAAGCTAAACAAGGTCGGCAAATAAATCAATGTCCCAAAAACAATCATTGTCCGAATGCGCGGTGCAATCACGGCAATACCACCAGCGGTAAACCCGATTGTCGCTACAATTGTTAGTAAACTTGAAGTATCGCTTACTTGATTTGCTAATTTCATTACTAAAGAAGAAAAAATTGCCCAACTTATTGCAGTTAAGACATAAATTATCGAAATAGCTTTTGCAACCAAGAAGTGATCGAGTTTTTGTGAGACACACCCTCGATCAAAAATAAACAATCGTGCTAGCGTTAGCGCACAAAAAAATAGCACCACAAAAATAATCCCAGGGTGCGTATGCAAGGAAGGCGATATGGCCACCACTATGGTGGCGCACAGAACATAAAAGAAACCACCGAAGCGCATACCTTGGGCAATATCCTTGTTGACATTCTCACGAATTCTATCGAGACTTGCCATTTCGGGATCTGACCACATATCGCTAATATCTTTCCTAAGGTTTTTGCGTTAAATGGATGTATAGCATATCACCACACTATATTCACTTTATACTAATACCCAATAAAATCTAAGTAAAATAGAACGAATTTACCCCCTTTTAAATGAAGATAAATACTATGAAAATTTTGTTACCCCTAATTGAAGCAGCTCATCCATGATTAAATGGATTTTTGGCATTGCTGTATTGGCTCTGATAATCGTATCTCCACGTTTCAGGAAATTCGCCCTGATATTCTTATTGATAGCCTCTATCATCGGTGTTGCACTATGGCAATATCAAGAATATGAGAGAAACAAGTCAAAAAATAGCATCCATCCTTCAGAATTAGTGCTACAAAACATGGAATTTAAGTCTTTAGATACCGACTATGAGTTTGAAATGTCAGGTCGGATTATTAATAATTCTGAAAAATATACTTTGAAAAGTATCGTATTGACTATTACTACTCAAGAGTGCGGCGATTCTAATCAAGCTGACTGCTTGATTGTTTCCGAACAGCAAGAAAGCCTCTATCTCACAATACCGCCGCATCAAGCGCGGTATTTTAAGAAAGATATTTACCTATATTCTAATCAAAATATCAAAAAGAACCTTGTTTGGGGGCATTCGATTCGCTATGCAGTTTCCGAATGAATACATGATGATTCAATCGTCATAATCCAATCATAATTAAAAATGGAAAAAACTGACCATCATTCTGACCATTGCTGCCATTCGCATCCTACTGGCACAAAACAATCCGATCGGGACAATCTGAAGGATCCTGTTTGTTCCATGACGGTTACACCGCAATCCAAACATCAGGCCAGTCACGATGGACAAACTTATTATTTCTGTAGTGCAGGTTGCCAGAAGAAATTTCAAATCGCGCCAGACAAATATTTGTATCGCCACACGGATAGTAATCACGTCGATACGCTGGGGAGCGCAGAATTAAGTGGCGCTGAAGAATACATCTGCCCGATGCATCCGGAAGTTTTACAAAATCATCCCGGAACTTGTCCAAAATGTGGCATGGCATTAGGACCTGTTATGCCAACTTTGGAAGAAGATAATAGCGAATTAGAAGATTTTCGGCGTCGTTTTTGGTGGGGACTGCCATTCACATTGGCCGTTTTTGTGCTAGCGATGTTTGGTCATCAACTCGCCTGGTTCGATATGCAAACGCAAAGCTGGATTGAGCTCGTGTTGTCCTTACCCGTTGTGTTATGGGCAGGCTGGCCATTTTTTGTGCGGGCATGGCAATCCATTATTCATCGCAGTCCGAATATGTGGACATTAATTGGTTTAGGCACAGGTGCGGCGTTCATTTACAGCGTTGTCGCAACGATAGCACCACAAGTTTTTCCATCGTCGTTTGTATCAATGGGACGGGTAGCGGTGTATTTCGAAGCGGCAGTCGTGATCATTTCTTTGACGCTTCTGGGACAATTATTGGAACTTAAAGCGCGCTCGCAAACATCGGCAGCAATAAAATCGTTATTAGGCTTATCTCCCAAAGTAGCAAGAAGAATCAATTCGGATGGTAGCGAAGAAGACATTCCATTAAACCATGTTCATGTTGGCGATTTGTTACGTGTAAGGCCTGGCGAAAAGATTCCCGTCGATGGCGTTGTGATTGAAGGAAATAGTTCGGTTGATGAATCAATGCTGACGGGAGAGCCGATGCCCGTAAGTAAAAATGTGGGTGATAAACTGATCGGTGCTACATTAAATGCTAACGGTGCGCTAGTGATGCGTTCAGAACGCGTCGGCTCAGAAACGATGTTGTCGCAAATTGTGCTGATGGTCTCCCAGGCACAACGCTCAAAAGCACCGATGCAACACATGGCTGATGTGATTGCAGGGAAGTTCGTTCTTCTTGTTGTTACTGTGGCCATTATCACTTTTTTTGTTTGGGGATTATATGGTCCAGAACCCAATTGGGTATTCGGACTCATCAACGCTGTCGCGGTATTGATTATCGCATGTCCGTGTGCGCTGGGCTTAGCAACGCCGATGTCGATTATGGTCGCGACCGGTCGTGGCGCGACACAAGGCGTTTTGTTCAAAGATGCTGGCGCAATCGAAAAAATGCGCGATGTAACCACGTTGATTGTCGATAAAACCGGTACCCTAACGGAAGGACGTCCTGTTTTTGAAAAAACGGTTGCAGCGGAAGGCTTTGATGCGCAAGAGGTGCTACGTTTGGCCGCCAGCCTCGATCAAGGCAGTGAACATCCGTTAGCGCATGCGATCGTTAACGCTGCACGTAATCAACAATTGATTTTGGATAAACCGGAAGAATTCGAATCTGCGACGGGAATTGGCGTGCGTGGCAAGGTGACCGGAAAACGGTTAGTTTTAGGAAATACAGCCATCCTGCAGCAAGATGGAATAGATGTCAGCTCACTAACGGATACTGCAGAGCAATTGCGAGCAGAAGGTGCTAGCGTTATGTTCTTGGCAGTTGATGGAAATTTAGCCGGATTGCTGGCCGTATCTGATCCGATCAAAGAAAGCACCGCCGATGCGTTAACTTCACTCAAACAATCCGGATTACAGATCATCATGGCGACTGGCGATGGAGTAACCACGGCCAAAGCGGTAGCAAAGCGTCTTGGTATTGAAGAAGTGCATGGCGAAGTAAAACCTGAAGACAAACTGAAGCTAGTTGATCAATTACAAAAACAGGGACGCATTGTCGCGATGGCTGGTGACGGTATCAACGACGCACCAGCGTTGGCCAAGGCTGATATCGGCATTGCCATGGGAACAGGTACTGATGTTGCGATGAATAGCGCACAAATCACGTTGGTTAAAGGGGATTTACGTGGTATTTCTATCGCGCGCGAATTGTCAATTGCAACCGTTCGCAATATGAAACAGAACTTATGGTTTGCATTATTTTACAACGGCCTAGGTGTACCTATCGCTGCAGGACTGTTGTATCCAGTAACAGGGTGGCTGCTTTCACCTATGATTGCCGCACTAGCCATGAGCTTCAGTTCTGTTTCGGTGATAGGGAATGCACTGCGCTTGAAAATTAAATAATGTTTTTTACAAAGTTATACTGAATAAGCAATTTGCGTAATTTCGTAAAGGTTTCTTGCTTTTTCTCTTCACAAAAAGATATGATATAACATATCTTAATATATCTTTTAATTTCTACTACATTCAGTCTTTGCTCCTTAGAGCAAGGGCCGATGAAAGTTTGCGATTTGAAGAGCACATTTGATACCTCGTTGCTCGAGAGGCGCTATTTTATGAAATACACCCTCAACAAAAACAATACATTACTAATTGAAAAAAGATTTTTGTGAAAGTCTTGATTAGTTTTTCATGAGAAATACTTTTGGTATGAGAATCCTTTCATTACTGGGATATTCAATTTTATCAACGACTATCCTGGCAATAACCTTTGTTGAAGCGTCCGAGAATATCCTTAAAAATCCAGATTCAAATTCCTCTAATACCGAACTCAATCAGAAGGCGCCCACTCAGCTTAATCCAATTATTATCATTGGTGATACGCCTTCTTTGCCATTAACTGATACCAAATCGTCTGTGTCAAAAGGAAGAGAGTTGCGTCTGCAACAAAGCGATACATTAGGTCAAACACTTGAAAAAGAATTAGGTGTAAGTAATGCTTCTTTCGGGCCAGGAGCCGGCATGCCAGTAATTCGCGGCTTGACTGGATCAAGAATACGTACTTTACAAAACGGCATCGGTAGTCACGATGCGGCCAGTCTAAGTCCAGATCACGCGGTTGCAATTGATCCCTTGTTTGCCGAACAAATCAAAATCCTTCGTGGTCCAGAAACGATTCGTTACGGAGGTAATGCAATTGGCGGAGTTGTAGATGTAATCGATAACCGCATACCAGATCAAGCGCCTAAAAATCAAATCAGTGGCTCTGCGGAAAGTCGCTACGACACGAACGGTAATGGCACCAATTCAGCCATCAAATTGAATTTAGGAAAAAATTCTCTAGCACTTAGTCTGGGCGGTTTATTCCGTCAACGCGATGATATTCGTATTCCAGGAAAGGCCATCGACGAAAACTTTGCACAACAGCACTATGATTTAAACGGATTTGATAACGTAACCGGAAAGATCCCTAATACCGACTCGCAAGCGACTAGCGGTTTTGCGGGTATATCGTGGCTCGGAGCGCATGCAATGGCAGGTATGTCAATCAGCCATAGCAGTAATAATTATGGCATACCGAAAGGCAATCATGGATCGGACTCTAATCATTTAGGCGCAGCAAATTTAATCCTACCGCTACGTGCTGGATTAGACGATATTTTTGGCCAGCAAGCGCTTTCACCCAATATCCGTTTGAATATGCAACAAACCCGCTATGATTTTAAAACCGAATGGTATGAGCCAGTACGGGGTATTGAGCGTGTTAGTTTTCGTTATGGCTTAGTTGATTATCAACATCGTGAAATCGAAGGCGGGCTTCCCTTTACAAAATTCAAAAATGACGTTGGGGAAGGGCGTTTCGAAATCGATCACAAATTGCTTCCACAATTTACCGGTACATTAGGTGCACAATGGATCAGCCGCAATTTCTCCGCGCTGGGTGTGGAAACATTTGTACCTCAAACCAAACAGCAATCATTAGGGTTATATACCACGCATAAATATACTTGGAATAATTGGGCGTTAAGCGCAGGCTTGCGAGAAGAATTATCCAGTGTTGATCCTAAAACGAATCAACAGAAATTGAGCGGTAACGCATTACCACCCGTAACATTACCCGATACGATACATTATCAAGCCATCTCAGCATCTACTGCCGTACAATGGAATCCTTATAAAGATTTTTCTGTATTGCTATCGCTCAACCGCGGTAAGCGCTCACCCGATATTCAAGAATTATTAGCGCTAGGCCCTCATTTGGCAACCCGTAGCTTCGACATTGGCAATGTTCAATTGAAAAACGAAACAGTCAATATGGTCGATCTCAGCTTTACTTGGCAAACCGCATATTTTAGCTCACGCGTTAATGGGTACTATAATCATACGGATAGTTTTATCTACCAGCGTAACACTGGCTTGGTTTATGAAATCAACAACGAAACAATGCATCAACAATGTACCAGCACATCCGAATGCGTAACCGTTTTTACTTATGATCAACGCGATGCGGTTTTTGTAGGATATGAATCCGAAGTAAAAATGAATCTGTACCAAACATCACATGGCGACATTTGGATGACCGCTTTTTCCGACTACGTGCGCGGCAGATTCTCTCAAGGAGATCGCGCTGACGTGCCGCGTATGCCGCCTTTACGTTACGGATTTGAGCTGGGATTTAGCAATAACTTATGGAATACAGGAATACGGTATACCCGAGGAGAAGCACAAAATCATCCTGGCGATCAAGAACTCAGCACAAAAGGCTTTCATCAACTCACCGCCAATTTAGATTATCAATTGAACATGGGACGCTGGGGGAATTTGTGGTTATTTGCTAAAGGCTCGAATTTGTTAAACAGTGAAATTCGCAATTCTGTTTCTTTTTTGCGAAGCTTCGCCCCGGAACCTGGAAGAAGTTTTACTTTTGGCATGCGCGCTACTTTTTAACGATGGCCTATAACGATTTGAAAAAAATAACTGAAATAAATTTAACATGACAATTATTCAATCATCAAAGCGTTCACTGATTTTTCATTGACCTTTTTCTCAATAAATTTCGTCAGAGTTCCAAGTGTTGAAAAAGTTGCGGCGCTAATCTCATCATCTTGGATTGAAATCGCGAATTCCTTTTCTAACGTTAGAATAATAGAAATTATTGACACTGAATCCAATTCAGGAATATTTCCTAGCAAATAGGTATCCTTTGTCATTTCGGAATATCGATCGTTCAATGCCAGCGTGTGATTTATAATTTTTTTTATTCTTACATCAAGCATCATTTGACTAACCCGAGAAGAATGGTGTGAAATATATTCATTAATCATATGATTGATTTCGCTATGAATGAAAAAAATATCTTCACCGATCTTCCGCCTCTTGAACAGGGTGAATTTTTTGAACCGCTGTTGAAAAACAAAACTATTACAATAGAACGAATTATTTCAGTCGGTAAAGTATCTGAAGAAACCAATTGGTATGATCAAGAAAACAATGAGTGGGTAATTATTTTGAAAGGTCAAGCAAAGCTATCCTTTGAACATCAACTAACTATATGTCTTAAAGAAGGGGATTACATTAACATTCCCGCTCGTCTAAAGCATAAAGTAAGCTGGATAGATCCCACCGTGCAAACTGTCTGGCTTGCTATTCATTACTAGAGAAGTTTGCAATAGTGTATTTTTATTCTTAGTGAAACAATAAAACTCAGCGAGACATTTGTGAGCCATATTTTTGGCGGAATTTTTCAACCCTACCGGCAGTATCCACAATTTTCTGCTTACCCGTATAAAAAGGATGGCATTGTGAACAAACTTCAATATGCAAAGGCTTGTTTAAAGTTGAGCGTGTTTTAAATTCACTACCGCAACTGCATGTCACCGTTATTTCGTTATAATCTGGATGGATATTTTCTTTCATACATTTAACCTATCACTTCGCTTTATAACAAAAGCAAATATTAAAAAAACGCCATTATCCTTTAATGTCTTCAAGGGCGCAACTAGATATAATTTTTTCCGTCGCCTGAGATCGTTACGTACCCCCCCTCTGAAGATCACCTAGTCACTGCCACTTCGTGAAAATGGTTTAAAGATTTTCTTATATCCTTCGATATCAATGTAAATCTTTCGGATTTTTCCGAAGAATTGTCACTGGAAGACGATTTCCCGAGGCATTATTCTGTCTTATCACTATTTCGAGTGCGAGCTATAGTCAAATCTGGTGTATAGAGAATCAAGCGGCATTCTGTTTTTGATCCTCTGCTTGTTTAATACCGTTAACAAATTTAACGCCATTGATTACATCTGCTAACAGATTATAACCTCTTAA
>JAJHPK010000086.1 GCA_020890945.1 Nitrosomonas sp. | reverse complement strand
AAGAGGTTATAATCTGTTAGCAGATGTAATCAATGGCGTTAAATTTGTTAACGGTATTAAACAAGCAGAGGATCAAAAACAGAATGCCGCTTGATTCTCTATACACCAGATTTGACTATAGCTCGATATGCGCGATGGTGGCGTATTGCATGCAGCAAGAATAAAGAAAAATAAGTCCATCAAACCCGCTGCCTTTTGCATTTTGAATCACCTCATTTTTATGATTTGTTAATGCAAAAGAAAACGGCATTTTGAGGTGTGCTGTCAAAAATGGAGTCGATCGGTTTAAGCGGCAAGTAGATTGGCCTAGTATTGCTGAGAAAATTGTGCAGGCGAAAAATATCCTAATTTTTCTTGCTTGCGCTGTCGGTTATAGAATATTTCGATATATTCGGTAATCTCCTGAATAGCTTGTTGCCGTGTTTTGAATCTTCGATGATGCACCATAACTCCAGATTCGATGGTAAATCGGGTGTGATATGATAGTTCCTTTCCACGATTCCAAGTTAATGATTGCCACAACTGGGCGGGCAGGCCCGTTACTGTCTTTTTCAGTGTATTAGTCATAGTAACAGCTCCGTAGCCAGCAAGCGCGGGGCCATTCTTCGTTTAGTTTTTGCCTTTTGGCTCTCTCGGTACGCGCAACGCTCGTCCCGTGCGCAGACAGCTCACCAACTCGCGCTTAAGAGCGCCTCGACCTTGAATGTAGAGAGCCTGATAGGTGGCTTCGTGAGAAATGCGCATAGATTTAATCTGTAGTTGATTGGCAATCTGTTCAGGCGACCAGCCTTTGACCCATTTACGGTCACCATGGATAGCTTCTCGGGCAATTAACTCTTTCATGCAATAAAAAAATGCTGATGATAATTCTGTTTTTTCAGGTAGATAGCGCGTTTCATATGGATATCTGGGTATATCGCTTATAAAAGCTCGCTAATGTGTTCTCTTATAATTCTATCGAGTTTACTCTGGATAAGAAAATCAGCCTAGTTATGCAATTGCTTCTGGCATTTGATTACCAACTCGAAAAATTCTTTCATTTTGTCTTGCCAAATTGTTGACTGCTCCCTGAATCTAAGCCAACATAAAGCATCTGGAGTCGTATCGCCGCAGTCCCAGTAAAAGAGATCATCAAAATCAGGCAGCGACAATATATTTGAATCATCTATATTCTGACACGTATCCGCGCCGGGCTGGGTATTGCGTCTCGCGATGGTGTTTTTAAGGTATATTCCGGGCCCTATGCCACGCAGATACTGGCAAGACAGGCAGCCGCGACCAGATTACCCGGAGTCTGGCAGTCAGACCGGTGCTGGTGATGCAATAAGTCCGTATTTCCCTTGGTCCATTCATAACCCGACTCAGGTTAATTCAGTATCCTGAGAGAATAAAAGAAAAGGGAGTCGGGAATGTGTATTCCCGACTCCCTTATTCACGATCAGGATATGCTATTTCGCGGGAGCAGTTCCTTCCGCATTGGATATAACGGCATCAATCTGGATCAAGGCATCTCCAGGCAAAGCGGATACACCTACCACTCTTCTTGCGGGAACACCAGAGGGGAAGAATGTTGAGTACGCTTCGTCCATGGCAGCAATATCGCTGATATTTCTAATGGCAACATTGATCTTGACCACATCACTCATGGCGTGATTGATACTTTCCACAATAGTCTTGAGGTTGTTCAGGCATTGTGCAGTCTGCTCTTTTATGCCGCCAGCCACCTTGTTACCCGTTTTCGGGTCCAGAGGTAATTGTGCGGAAATGTGATTGTAATGGGAGAAGGCCACCGTCTGGGTGGACAGAGGGTTCTTCGGTGACTTGTCCGTATTGTTTGGTTTTATGACAATTCCGTGTCTGTCTTCGACAAGCTGCGGAGGTGTGCCGTCTCCATGCGAAACAACCGTTTCCATTTGTACCAGGGCGCCCATCGGCAAGGCTGAGGCTTCGACTACCGTCCGTGCGGGAAGATATCCCAATGTCCTGGCAATACCCGAATCCGGGAAGAACGTCTTGTATACCTCATCTACGGCTGCCATATCCGAGAGTTTCTTGACGAACACAGTGACTCTGACAATATCGTCAAAAGGAACATCGATGCTCTCCAGAATTGCCTTGATGTTTTTCAGACACTGTTTGGCCTGTTCTTTCACGCCGCCAGCTACGATAATGCCGGATTTCGGATCGACACCTATTTGAGCGGAAAGATTGTTGTAGTGAGAGAAGGAGACGGTTTGCGAAGAGAGCGGGCTGACTGGAGCATTAGGCGTGTTGTTTACAAGCTTGATGAGGTCACCTGCCTGTGGTGCATTCGGAATGGTGCCTTCACCGTTTGAAATCAGCGCTTCAATTTGTACCAGGGCGCCCAGAGGCAACGCGGCAACTGCGACGGTTGTCCGTGTAGGGACATAGGTCTGGAAGTATGTTTTATACACTTCATCCACCGTGTCAACATCTTTGATATTGGTGACAAACACAGTCAGTCTGACCACATCACTCATAACATGGTTGATGCTGTCCAGGATTGCCTTGATATTCCTGAAACATTGCTGAGCCTGCTCTTTCACGCCGCCGGCTACCAGTTTGCCGGATTTGGGGTCGACAGGTAACTGGGCCGAAAAATTATTGTAGTGAGAGAAAGCAACCGTCTGTGAATACGGTCCTATACCTTTCGGAGCATTGTCTGTATTTCTTGCTAACACTGCGTTATAGCCACTCATAAAAGTATTTCCTTTTTAGTTAATGTTTGGATAAAACCTCAGAAAGATCACAGCTATTCCGAAATTGCTTTCGAAAAACCGTTATGACAGTTGTCGAACGGACTTACTTATCGTCAACCGTATTCAAAAGGTACAGGGAAAAAAACACTTTTTTTGCTGTCCCTTATTATACGCAAACCGGGTATCCAGAAAATTAATTCAGGAACGATTAAAAAAGGGGCTGTAGTAGATCAGATTAAATTTGAGTCCAAGATTTCAAAATTTTTAACTGTTGTTTAGGTGTTCCATAATTGAATCTGAATTCGCATTCTTTGAGAAACAATGGAAATGATCCTTTAGGAATACCATTGTATTTTCTTAAGACGCATTTGGCCTGATTCCAAAAGTTGTCATGTGATTCTTGCCTTGTGCAAATAGTGTGGAATGGTTGATCCGCTCATGGTAAAAATGATTCACATCGAGCGCATTGTAACTGCGATAACAGTCTGTATAAACTATGCTGTCAGGCGCTATCTTTCTAGTAATGAGTTCTGTCTTGGTATCTCCAACAACACTTGTATAAACCTTACCACCGCGCTTCAATATGCCAAACACAACAACCTTACCTGCAGCGCCGCGACCACGCTTGACCTTACGAATACCACCAAAGTAGCTTTCATCTAATTCAACTATGCCACCAAAGATTTCGTGAGACTCTTGCTCCAAATGGTAAACAATCACTTCTCGTATTTTGCGATAAAACAGTGCTGCACTATTGGATTGAATTTCCAGTATATCGGCTGCTGATCTCGCTGTAACTTCTAACACAAAATATTCCAACAACCTTGATTGCATTTTCTTTAATAATCTACAATGACTTACCTTCATTAAATTAGCTTATCATTTAAGTTAATCTACTACAGCCCCTAAATTTAAGTTCAGTAGCACAACGAAAAATCAAGGATATTATTAATGAAGGAACTCTTCGCCAAACTTTACCGAAAGAGATACTTGCTTATAATCCAACAATAAATGCGGTTCAGTTCCAGACTTCAACCGACGGAAAACTTCTCGTGAAGGTTGACTTTCAAACCCTTATAACTGGCGAACAAGCATCAGAATGGGTCAAAAAATCTGCCGGGAAATAAGGCTGTAGTTATCTCGATAATATGGGTGTTTCTGCCCAACATTGCGCTCAAGCCGACTGCTGCTATCCAGCGGTCTACTAAGCTTTCGTTTCCAGCATACTATTATTAAAAACCCCACAAGCCATGGTCTGTGGGGCTTCGCAAGCTAGGACGGTGTAGCATAAACAAAGCGTTATCGCTCGTTGCAAAACTCTCAATTTTTGAGACGATTTTTACACCTTATCAATGTGTTACAAGTTTCATATATCCGGACACACTCAGTAACTCAGCTTGAAGGTCGGGTAGTGTAAATTTAATTGTGTCTGGTAGTCAGGCAAGTAAGATCTGATTTTGACAAGAAATCACGTAATTAAACGCAAAGGATCGAACGTGCCTGTAAGGCAAGCATACCAAGAATTTTTAGATGAAACGATAAAGAATTTGCATCAAGGATAAAGACTGGATGTGCAAACCATACTTTGCCAAGTATTTGAAAGTTTCATGGAATCGGAACGGACTGTATTTCTACATGAATCGCCGGAAAACAAGGGTAATGGATTTTACAGTCGTTTTATCAATCACCTGCAAGGTTGCTTTGAAATTAGGGTTCCAAGAGATCGACGCGGTCAGTTTTATCCATTGACGCTGGAAATCATCAAACAAGATAGCGCCCGCATGGATCAACTGGCGCTATCCCTATATAGCCAAGGTGTTTCCCATCGTGGCGTCAGTCCTATTTTTAAGAATCTGTTTTCTTCCCATTATAGTCCTGGGAATCTATCGCAATGGGTCAAAGCATTTGAGCCGCTACGATTATCCTGACAACGACATGTACTTTCATCACACTATCACGTTATTTTAATCGACGCGCTTTATCATTCAGTCAGACGTGATGATGTTGCACAAGAGGCAACCGATATCGTAATGGGATTGAAAGAAGATTATAGCCGTGAAATATTGGGCTTATACCATTTACCCAGAGAATCAGCCGAAGGCTGGAAACAAGTTGTTTCGCGATCTAAAACAACGCGGCCTTAAGCCAAGTAGGATTGGTGCTTTGTGACGAGTTGTCCGGCATCGAAGTTGCATTGGAACAGTATTTGCCACATCGCGCGATTCAATGTTGTCTGGTGCACAAAGCACGACGCTTGATTGCCTATGTACGTCACCAGGATAAAGCACACCTGATTGCAGATGGGCATGAAGTGCTGGATTTAGATAGTCCCTTTCATACTCCGGCGCAATTTCAACAGCGACTCACCCGATTCATCGACCAGTGGGGTAAACGTTATCCCAGTATCCGTGGATCATTACCTGAATATAAATGGCGTTATTACCACCAATACTTAAACTATCCTGTACAACTGCGACGTATGCGATATACCACTAACTGGATTGAACGCTTTAATAAGGAGGTACGAAAAACCACACAACATGTCAATAGCTTCCCCAATCCAGATGCCGCGCTAAACTTGATATTTATGGTTACCAAACAAATGAAGGAAAAAACCTATCGTATACCAATCACAAGTTTTTATCCCTTCAAACAAGAAATGGAGAAGATCTTATTTGGACTCCCTCAGACACAGAATTATTGACACTACCGAAGGTCGGGCTATCCTCTGGCCTGGTCTTGCGGTGGTCATAAATGCGGGTTGTGGCAATATTGGCGTGACCGAGCCATTCCTGCACTTTGGCGATATCCGCACTATGATCAAGCGCGTTGGTGGCCGCAGTCGACCACAGGCTGTGCGCCCCGATTGGAAAGCCGAGAATGCTGATTCCGATTCCGAGCAATACACACTCCTGATCGGCGTAATGCAGTCAATTCCGCTTCATGGATTGCAGTTTTCCGTAAGTCAGGGTACGCCATAGCCACTCAAGTGGCCCAAAGCGGAAATACCGCAGCCACCAGGCACTGAGGCCCCCTTGCAACCCGTAAACCAGCACTCCAAGCAGAAATACCGAGGTAATTCCAAGCTGCCCAAACTGTCCCAGTCCATAACCATAAAAAATATAGGTAAAAATGACCGACTGCATGATGTAGTTGGTAAAAGCCATGCGACCAATCGGTGCAAAAATGTGCAACCAGGTCCCTGCCCGCGTGAACTCGACCAGAGCAATCACCGCAGCGGCATAGCCGCCAGTCAGTATCACGACCGTGATATTTTGTATGGCGGTACGCAAGGGATTGATGGCATCCCAGTCATCGTAGGCTTCCGTCGTGGTTGCAATCATCAAGCCCGCACCCAGTACCAAACCCGTTCTTGCCATGCTGATCAACAGACTTCGATGCGCTGCCGGTTGCTGCAGGAAACCACTGCGCCACAGATACGCACCGAGCAGCATCAGCGCCAGCGTGCGCGGAAAAATATAAAGATGCAAAGGCAACAGGCTGGGTATCTCGGAGAGACTGAGTTGCAGAATCTGTCCATAACTGCCAGTCGCATACACGGTATTGGCAATCGGAAGATGCTGCATGATCCAGGCTTTTTCATAGACCGCAACAGGCAACGGCACGATGGAAATGACAATATAGACAGCAAACAGGCACAGCGACGATAGCGCCAGCACCCAGCTCGGCGCCGCCAACAGTGGCAACAACAGCAATGCCGCCAAGGCATACTCGGCCAAAATGTCGCCATTCCATATCAGCAGCAGATGCAGCAATCCGAATATGAGCAGCACCAGCATGCGGCGCCGTAACCAGTAAAGAGGGGAATCCATTTGCTGAAAGCGCTCGTACTGCACGGCCAGGCCAACTCCGAACAAAAAGGTAAATACCAGTACCGCCTTGGATTCAAGTCCATAGTACACCAATCGCTCGATGACACGATCGATCCACCAGGGCGATGCGAAGGGCTCGACGACAAATTGTTCGAAAATCGAGATGCGGAACTGAAAAATCAGGTTGACGATCAGCACACCGAACAGCGCCATTCCGCGCAGGATATCGATGGAATTAATGCGTTTCTTGGGTTCAAGCGCCTGTAACTTGTTCATTTGGATAGTGAATCTCGCTCCTGCTGATAAACGACATGAACATCAACAACGCGCTGTTAACCTGCTGGATCAGCTGCGGATAGGATCATTATTCCAGGTTGAATCCGCTGTTGTGGCATTCGCCAGTTCGATCAGCATACTAGCACGTCCAGCAAAGGTGCCTTCGCGATAAAAATCCCCCGCTTTTCCTGCCACTATTCACCCAATCGATTCGACCGCGGCTTCCTATGAGGATCGACAAGCTGCTGGTGGATCGCCTTGAATGAATGTGAACCAGCAATGGCATCGGTAGCAACGATAACAGCAACATTTGAACACCCGGAAATCACTGAGGAATCGACAACATGTCTCATCATATCGACCTGAAACAATCACTCGAACATATCGATGCTTTGCCGGCCATGTCGGTTATAGCCAAAGAAATGCTAACACTGGCCTTGAATACGGAAGAAGGCGAAGCGCGATTGCTGAAACGGATTATACAGAATCTCCAGGGTATGGGTATAGGAAAAACAAACCACCTTTTCCGCGAGTATTGAATGTACTGAAAGCTGGCTCGGTTGTCAAACGCTGTAATAATCGATCGAAAAATGACTATATTCTGGTTCAGTTATCACAAAAAAATCAAAGATTTTGACGCGTTTTGGCGCTTCGGGCGAAAGATGCCCACGAGTAAAGGCCAACCCTCGTGATGAAGAGGATTGATAGGAACGAGCGCGGTATCAGGTTGGATCGAAAAGTTCGAAGGCTTACGCAGGCACTCTACTTGCAGGCAAACCGAGATGATCAAGAATTTTAGTGATTGCGCCAGATTCCAGGATAGCGGCAATGATTTTCAGAGTTCCGCCACAGTGCGGACAATGTTCGATGTCGATATCAAACACCCGTTTTAACAGGCGCACCCAACTGATGCGTACAGACGCTGCATGAATTCTAACGTATGAATATCACGACTTTGGTTGACAGTTTTGATAAATTAACTGTTTTCAAGGAGTCGTTGATGAATCTACAAGCACAAAGAGATATATCTCGCAAACTCAAAGTATTTCAACATGCCGTCAAATCT
>JAJHPK010000065.1 GCA_020890945.1 Nitrosomonas sp. | reverse complement strand
CACGGTGAATCAATGCTGCAGCGACCGATGAATCCACACCTCCGGACAATCCCAAAATGACTTGGTCGCTACCTACAGTGGCACGAATTTTTTTGATTGCTTCATCAACATAGTCCAGCATTTTCCAATCATGGCCAATGCCGCAAATATCATGCACAAATCGCTCGAGAATGCTCTTCCCTTGAAGGGTATGCGTTACTTCGGGATGGAATTGAATACCATAAAAACGTCGTTGGTCGTCCGCCATTGCGGCGATCGGGGTAGCGGTATTATGCGCCATAACAGTAAAACCATCGGGTAGCGAAACCACCGAATCACCATGACTCATCCAAACATCTAAAAGATTATTCCCATCTCCACTCGTTCGATCATTGATACCATCAAATAGCAACCCATCTTGCGTTGTTTCTATTTCTGCATAACCAAATTCCCGCACTTGCGCATTTTGTACCACTCCTCCGAGTTGTGAAGCCATGGTTTGCATACCATAGCAAATACCTAAAACGGGGACATTGAGCTCGAATACAATTTTTGGCGCACGCGGTGTAATTTCTTCGGTGACCGAAGCGGGACCGCCGGATAAGATGATACCATCCGGTGCAAATGCTGTAATGAATGCTTCACTTACATCATAGGGGTGCAACTCACAATACACGTTGCTTTCGCGAATACGCCGAGCAATCAGTTGGGTATATTGAGAGCCAAAGTCAAGAATCAGTATTTTTTGATGCATCACGGTTGATCGTTATTTAATCTGATAATTAGGTGCTTCTTTGGTGATTTGGACATCATGCACGTGAGATTCGCGCATGCCCGCAGAAGTAATTTCGACGAATTCCGCTTTATCGTGCATATCGGCAATCGATTGACATCCCAAATACCCCATGCTTGAGCGCACTCCACCGATCAGTTGATGAATGACAGAGGAAATATTTCCTTTAAACGGTACACGGCCTTCGACGCCCTCGGGTACTAATTTATCATTATTTTTTTGTTCTTTTTCCTGGAAATAGCGATCACTGGAACCTTGCTGCATTGCGGATAAAGAACCCATGCCTCGATAGGTTTTATAGGCTCTACCTTGGAATAATTCAATTTCGCCGGGAGCTTCGGCAGTTCCTGCAAACAATCCTCCTAGCATGACGGTATTCGCCCCAGCAGCGATGGCTTTTGCAATATCGCCGGAATAGCGGATGCCACCATCTGCAATGGTTGGAATCCCGCTACCCTTGAGCGCTTCCGATACGTTATGAATTGCGGTGATTTGTGGAACACCCACGCCAGCCACAATACGTGTGGTACAAATAGATCCCGGACCGATGCCCACTTTAACAGCATCGGCGCCGCTATCAACCAATGCTCTCGCTGCAGAAGCAGTGGCAACATTACCCCCAACGACTTGCAGTTTGGGAAATTTCTTTTTTAACCAAGCGATACGATCCAGAACACTCTGTGAGTGTCCATGCGCTGTATCGACAACAATCACATCGACGCCTGCTTTGACTAACGCGGTAGCACGTTCATTGCTGCCTTCACCTACACCAATCGCCGCTCCAACCCGCAAGCGCCCTTGCTCATCCTTGTTGGCTGAAGGATATTCCGATGTTTTAACAATATCTTTTACTGTAATCAAACCACATAACTCAAATTTATCATTAACCACCAGCAAACGTTCTAGCCGGTGTTTATGCAATAGTTCCAACACTTTTTCGCGTGCGGTATCTTCTTTCACCGTCACTAAGCGATTTTTAGGTGTCATGATATGTTTGATCGTCTGATCCAGATTATTTTCAAAACGCAGATCACGATTGGTCACAATCCCGACTACTTTTTTTCCTTTTACCACCGGTAATCCAGAAATTTTGTGCCGACGAATCAATTCCAATACCTCACGTACCGTCATTTCAGAATTGATCGTAATAGGGTCCTTAACAACGCCGCTTTCAAAACGCTTGACTTGCGAAACATGCATTGCTTGCGCTTCGATGGACATATTTTTGTGGACAATACCGATCCCACCTTCTTGTGCAATTGCAATCGCCAGCGGTGCTTCGGTTACGGTATCCATAGCCGCTGATATCAGGGGCATATTGAGCGTAATGCCTGCTGTTAATTGCGTAACCAAACTCACATCACGTGGCAGAACAGTCGAATGAGCAGGAATCAGTAGAACATCATCAAAAGTAAGGGCTTTTTCAGTCAACCGCATAACATGGCAATCCTTGGCAAAGCGACATTATAGCCAAAAAATGCTTTAATTCGCGTTTAGAATTCTGCATATTTCACGGTATTATGATTTAATGTCAAAAATCTTCGGTAAATACAGTGGAACTGATTAAACTAACCTTTAGCAGGAGAGTGCCGGTGAAATTATTTGTATTAACAGGATTCTTAATGGCAACGCTGTTATCTATTCCTCAGGCACTTGCACAAGTATACAAATGGGTCGATGAAAACGGAAAAACGCAATATACCGACCGTCCTCCTCCTCCAGGAGTTGCTACAGAAAAAAAACGCTTTAACACCAAAGGAGGAACTCCTTCATCTTCCGGCGCTAGTGGGACTAATCAGCCTCAAAGCTTATCGGAAGCCAGGGAAGCACTCGACAAACGTCAAGTAGAACGTAAAGAAGAACAATCAAAGCAACAATCCAAGGCAGAAGAAGACAAAAAGAAATGTATCGAAGCGCAAACTCGCCTACGCATGTATACCGAGTCTCCGCGATTGACCGTTCCGGACGGGGCAGGTGGAATTGCCTACGTTGATGACAACGAACGGCAAAAGAAAATAGACCAAGCGACTAAAGAGATTGCCACCCTTTGTAAAAAATAAATGTAATCTGATTAAATCAAACCAATGACAATTTTTACAAAACCATTCGTTCTGACAGTTATTTTTTTGTTGTTGCTCGGTACTTTTTCAATCGTGTTCGCAACAAACAGCGCGTCTGTTGTCACTTCTATCGCGGATAACACTCAAACATATCAAAATGAAAAAACATCCTTGGTATTTTCTGGACAACATTGGCAAATAAAACCTAACGAAAATATTTTTCAGATCGCACAATTAATCTATCCCAATAATTCGACTGCACGTAAGAGTCTTGTTCGCGCAATCATCCGAACCAATCCACAACTGTTTCCTGGTAGGACATATCAACCGATAGCGACTGGTACGGTTGTTTATATACCGGATTTGAGAACCATCGGTAGCTACGCTAAGCCTATTCACAAAAAACAAAACAAACCTGTCAGTGACATTTCTCGTTCAAATTCGTCTCCCAATGCCGCTCACAATCCAACGTCAACTATCGAACAAAATAACGGATTTGTGCAACGACTATCGCATTTGGAACAAGGTGCTGAAAATAGCACGAATGATCTGCATAAACTCAATCAACACATTGATACGCTTGCTGCGCAAATCGCCACTCTGCAACTTGCTGCACAAACTATTAATTTAAATCCAAATACTCTATCCGATGCTATTAAAGAAACTGAGAATTTCAATACCGTTGCGGCTACAGATTCGGCTCAATCATTCGAAAAGAATGTTTCTACAGTTTTGCCAGCGGAGACTTTGATAAATACAATCCCCGTGATTGAATCTGAGTCTGAAACTGAATATTTCGTTGGATCGTTTATCGATACAAATCTACTTTTGCTAGCTGGCTTATTACTCGCATTGCTATTTGCAATCTTATTATTACGCCGGTACCGTGGCACTAAGAATAGACACCCCCAAACTGAATATGATGTAACCGATATTCAGCCGATTGAACGTCACGGTTTGTATGGCCTGTTTAAGAAAAAGGATAAGCTCAACGAAGATATACAACATACAGAGCACTCAGCAACTCAATCCACCGACATGGCTCTGCTGGCACGCGAAATGATTCAACGCGGTGAATCACGGCATGCTGCGATACAATTTCTGCAAAAGCAATTAGCCATTGACCGTCTTGATGTTCACGGTTGGCTGCAGTTATTCGAACTGTTGTATCAATCTGGCAATAAGACTGATTTCAAAAAAAATGCCCGGCGCTTCAAAAGACTTAATGAATTCCCTGATATCTGGGCGCAAATACAAGCTTTGGGTAATCGCCTCGAACCGAATGAACCGTTATATTTTGATGACCAGAAACGTCAAGAAAAATTTTTCTCTGAGACTCCTTCCTCTTCACTGGAATAAATGAGCGATGGTCTAAAGCAAGAGCTTGCACAATCCTCACGTTTTCCTCAGTGCTTAGCGTCCAGCAACACTTACTCATCATCATTGAGTGTCAGAAGTTTATAGCGGCACAGGTGTTTTAATTCTGTGCATCGATTGATCGCGTGACGCACCCCGGCATGTAGTTAGACCCCATGTGCATCTGCCACATCATTTTTATTCGTTTTGACATAGGGTTTAACGAATTGTGGTGCCATGAGCTTCACCCTGTGACCATAGAGTTCCAGTTTTCTAGCCCCATGATGTGCACTACCACAGGCTTCCATGTCGATTAAGCAGGGTTCGAGGTTAACAAAGAACCTCGCAATCTCGCTTCGACACAGTTGCTTGCACACACAGCCTTGCCGTGCATATCCACTCCGTGAATCTGAAATACTTCTTTTGCCAAATCAATGCCTATCGTTGTAATCTTCATGTCGGACGATCCTCTCTGGTTTAGTGGCCTTTACTGCACCACTACTTTGGCACTTCGATGCCGTTTTGGGTAGTGGGCGTCCATTCCATTATTGCAAAATCCTATTTTATAAAATTCTGACTCAATAAAAACAGTGGAGTAGGAATGCCAATATGGGCTTTTGCAAAAATCTCTAGATAATTATTTCAGTCTACGGAGGTTTTTTCATCACAGCTTGTACCATTTTCCTCTTTTTCCCATCCCAATATCTTAAGTTTCTCTTTGATACTGCGATTGAATTTGAACGTACTTATCATCGACACTAATCAGTAATCGCGCCAAAACTAGCACTCGATACGAGTTTTGCATATTTGGCCAAAACTCCGCGAGTGTAACGAGGTTGAGGAGGCTTCCAATTGGAACGACGTTTTTCCAATTCTGCATCCGGTATATTTAGCTGCAACAAACGTTGTTCGGCATCAATAGTAATTGAATCACCCTCTTGCACTAAACCAATGTTACCTCCGACGTAGGCTTCAGGTGCAACATGCCCCACCACCATACCGTAAGTTCCTCCAGAAAAACGTCCATCCGTAATAAGTCCAACAGAATCTCCCAGCCCCTCTCCAATCAGAGCGGAAGTCGGCGATAACATTTCTCTCATGCCGGGGCCACCTTTCGGTCCTTCATAGCGAATTACCACGACATCTCCTGGCTGGATCTTTCGCGCTAAGATAGCCTGCATACAGGTTTCTTCTGATTCAAACACACGCGCAGGTCCAGTAATTTTGGGGTTCTTAATACCAGAAATTTTAGCCACACAACCTTCAGTGGACAAATTCCCTTTCAAAATCGCTAGATGTCCTTGTGCATACATTGGATCATTCCATGCGCGAATTACCTTCTGATCAGCGCGAGGAGAATCCGGAATATCTTTCAACGCTTCCGCGATCGTTTGTCCACTGATGGTCATGCAATCCCCATGTAATAATCCATGCGCTAACAACATTTTCATCACTTGAGGAATTCCGCCCGCTTGATGAAGATCGGCTGTCACATAACGGCCTGAAGGCTTTAAGTCGCACAAAACAGGCACCTTCGCCCGAATTACTTCAAAATCATCAATGCTCAATTTGACATCGGCCGCATGCGCAATTGCAAGAAAATGCAGCACCGCGTTGGTTGATCCTCCTACCGCCATAATGACAGCAATAGCATTTTCGATAGAATTGCGAGTAATGATATCGCGTGGCAGGATTTGTTTTTTGATCGCATTTACTAGAACTTGAGCCGATTCTCCTGCGCTAGTTATTTTTTCATCATCTTCAGCTGACATGGTTGACGAGAAAGGCAAACTCATTCCCATCGCTTCAAATGCTGACGACATCGTATTCGCTGTAAACATTCCTCCGCAAGAACCCGCACCAGGACAAGCATGGCGTTCAACCTGCAGTAGTTCTGCATCATCTATCTTGTGCGCACTGTGTTGGCCAACCGCTTCAAAAGCACTGACGATAGTCAAATCTTGACCTTTATAATGCCCAGGCTTAATCGTACCGCCATATACAAAAATCGCCGGCACATTCATACGTGCAATCGCGATCATCGCACCCGGCATATTTTTATCGCAACCTCCAATGGCGATCACGCCATCCATGCTTTCCGCTTGAACACAAGTTTCAATCGAATCGGCAATGACTTCGCGCGAAACCAGTGAATATTTCATTCCTTCGGTCCCCATGGAAATACCATCAGAAACTGTAATCGTACCGAACATCTGCGGCATCGCACCCGCGCCTCGCAAAGCCGATTCGGCCTTCAATGACAAATCGTTCAATCCTTTATTACATGGAGTAATGGTGGAATAACCATTGGCGACCCCAACAATCGGTTTGTTAAAATCTCCATCGCTAAAACCAACCGCACGCAACATGGCGCGATTGGGTGTGCGATGCGCACCCTGGGTAATAGCTTGGCTGCGCTTATTATCTGACATACTGACTCCCAAAAATGTTTTTAAAAGAAAATACCGTTCGTAACACAGAGCAATGCAACGCACTTGGTATAATGATCCGTATTTTACCGTAAATAGGAAAAAAACTATGCTTGTTCATCCACAAATCGATCCCGTTGCGATTTCAGTTGGCACTATTTCTATTCATTGGTATGGATTGATGTATCTCATTGCTTTTTTGCTATTCATAGTATTAGGAAGATATCGAATTAAGCACAACCAGAACTCAGTTTTTACACAAGAAATACTGGATGACATGCTATTTTTTGGAATGCTCGGCGTCATTATTGGTGGCCGATTAGGTCATGTATTGTTTTATCAATCAGGCTACTATCTGGAACACCCATTGCGCATTTTTGCTATTTGGGAAGGCGGCATGTCTTTTCATGGAGGGCTGTTAGGGGTTTTGGCGTCTATGGTTTTCATTGCACGTAAATACCATCTCCCTTGGCTTAAAGTCACCGATTTCATCGCGCCTTTGATTCCACCCGGATTGGGCGCTGGCCGTATCGGCAATTTTATCAATGCGGAATTATGGGGAAGAACCACCGACGTATCCTGGGGAATGATTTTTCCATACGTTGATAACCTTCCTCGACATCCATCACAGCTTTATCAATTCTTCTTAGAAGGCATTGTTCTTTTTATTTTGTTGTGGACTTATTCTGCTAAACCCCGTCCAATAGGCGCGGTGAGCGGCATATTTATGATCGGATATGGCACTTTACGTTCTTTTGCAGAATTCTTTCGAGAACCGGAAGACGGATTTATGGGGATCTCAACACTAGGAATCACGATGGGACAATGGTTATCGATACCAATGATTCTGGTGGGAATAGCCCTACTATTTTTGTCTAAAAATAAAACAGTAAGCTCTGGAAAAAATATGCTAAAAGCTAAAAAATAAAGAAAGAATAAGCCACAAAGTTTTTATTATTATTGTTATAACTCTGTGGCTTATAAACGATATTACGATGTTATTATTATTGTTGTTAGTTAATAAGGATCAGAGACTATCTGATTTTTTTGCGACGACGTGTTGATAATCCTACAAGTCCTAAGCCAGCTAAAAGCATGGCGTAAGTTTCTGGCTCAGGCACAGGTACTGCTTGTAATGCAACAGAGTACTGACCTACAGAAGCGGTATCACCTAAGAATCCATTAATATCGAGGTGATATTGTCCGGCATCCAGATTACCAACAAAGTTGGTAAAATTGTCACCGGAGAAAGTTGAATACAAAGTGGTTGTGCTAGGATGCACGTCCTTCCAAACACTCACTGTCAATCCGACTATTTCAAACAAATTTAAACCACCCAGATTTAAGGTGTAAGTATTTGCAGAAGCTGTGGTAGTAGATAATGTTGGTATAGTGAAATTTGCGAATTCGGTAAATGATGAGCCTGGCGCTCCATTCAAAGTAACGGCTAAAACACTCGGCGAAGCACCTATAACGCCCAGGTTATAAGGATTGGATTCAGTACCATTACCCGCTACATTCGCAACGCTTGCATTGGCTACACCCGTAGTCATCAAGACGGCGGCAGCTGCCAGATTAAGCTTAAAATTAAAACCTTTTTTCATTATAAAATCCCTAGCCTAAATTTATAAGAAACACACTAAAAACACTTGCAAAAAGTTTAAAATGAGAAGCTTCTATTCGTTCAAATTCCTCAAGTAAGTGGAGCGAATTTTAGAGCGATGGGCTTAACTTAACTATGGGAGATCATGACCCTTTTTTTAGTACATCTGTACACATTATTTGTGCGCATCCTTACCTAAGGATTAATTTAATCTGCTCTTTTTGATCGAAAATCGTATGATTTAATGAAGAAGCAACCATTTATAACATTGCTGTTGAGGCCAAGAATCTATTATTCTTGTCGGTGCACTCTACGCATTTACTTGAGATCCCTATTCGCTATTTATGCAAAAATTGCTAGTCCATGGTGGTAAGCCACTTCGCGGTGAAGTTAATATTTCTGGCGCAAAAAATGCAGCACTGCCAATTTTATGTGCGACGTTATTAACTGAAGATCCCCTACAAATAAATAATGTGCCGGTACTACGTGATATTGCTACGATGCTGGCATTGCTCAAACAAATGGGTGTTCATATAGAGACGCAGCCCAATCCATCCAATCTCAGTCTTACGACAAAACAAATCGATAACCCAACAGCACCTTACGAAATGGTCAAAACAATGCGTGCATCAATTTTGGTGCTAGGACCATTATTAGCTCGAATTGGCAAAGCCAGCATTTCTCTACCAGGCGGTTGTGCAATTGGCTTACGCCCCGTTGATCAACACATCAAAGGCTTACAGGCAATGGGCGCGGATATTTCCATCAATCATGGTTATATCAATGCAAGCGTCAAAAAACTACAAGGCACGCGTATTGTGTTTGATATTACTACCGTTACCGGAACTGAAAACTTGATGATGGCAGCAACGCTGGCTGAAGGAACCACCACCTTGGAGAATGCTGCGCGTGAACCAGAAATTGTCGATCTTGCCAATTGCTTGATTGCAATGGGCGCAAAAATTCAAGGCGCTGGAACAGACATCATTACTATCGAAGGACAACCATCACTTCATGGAGCGAATCATTCGGTGATGCCAGATCGCATCGAAATAGGCACTTTTTTAACCGCTTGTACCGCAACAGGAGGTGAAATCCGTTTAAATAATACCGCTGCACATTTGTTGGATGCAGTAATCGATAAGCTCATTGAAGCAGGCGCACAGATCGACCTAGATAACAATCAAATTTGTTTAACGATGAATTCCAAACCTCGGTCGGTAAATTTACGCACCGCGCCCTACCCTGCTTTCCCAACGGATATGCAGGCACAGTTTATGGCGCTCAATTGTATTGCGGATGAAACAGCCATCATTACCGAGACGATTTTTGAGAACCGCCTCATGCACGTGCAAGAATTGAAACGAATGAATGCCGACATTGAAGTCGAAGGCAATACCGCAATCATACGCGGCATCTCTCATTTGGATGGTGCACATGTCATGGCCACCGATTTGCGTGCTTCCGCGAGTCTCGTGATTGCCGGATTAGTGGCTCGCGGACAAACCACTATCGATCGCATTTATCACTTGGATCGCGGTTACGAACATATTGAAAAAAAGCTATCGCAACTTGGCGCTGACATTAACCGCATCGACTAAAAAGCCTCTAATCTCTATGATTAAAGGCTTTTATTGGGAACTAATACAAAAATACAATGAAGCTATTTTTAATTTACCTCAAAACTTTTGTAATTTATAGCTAACAATCACTGTGGCAATTTTCTTGTTCAATCCCATCACTGGAATAACCAATATTTTGTTATTGTTGACATCGGATTTCAGCGTTATTTTTTGTAGATTGAGAATCTCTTTAGGATACAAATCATTCGCTTTGGATTCTTCGAAACGTTTATCCGTCGAAACTAATAATTTCCCTTCGTCATTTATCAAATCCACTCTTTCAGTATCTTTCATTCGCACAACTTCGCCGAAATACTGCTCGATTTGATCAATATTGCTACGAATCAAGTCACTACGAACAGCCCACGAAAGCACTTGGCCAAACCGTTCTTCTTCCTTGATATATTGTTGATCAGCATATTCACGCGCTAGCTGGTTAATCGTCAGCTTTTCGTTCTGGAGTTTCTTTGCCATGTCCGACTCAACTTTCCCAACAGCAACAGATTTCCACGCAAAAATCACAATGATCGCTCCAACCAGCATTAATATATATCGGCCAGAAAATTGTCTTTCCGGCACACTACGCAACCATTCAATTTTAGCTTTTGCATACTCGAGACATGCATCGGTTGTTTTAGAAGGCTCATTAGAATTTTGCCAGTTTGTCATCAATAGCTCCTTGCGTTGTAACGTTGTAATAAACATCCAAAGGATGCAAATTATCTATCAATCCTGAAGGGAGGGAAAGTAAAAACTAATACAAAGCTATCCATTGGCGGTAAGTGTTGATTATTTCAACCAAAGCGTAATTTTTAAGATTGTTTGCCCTGGGAATTGGATTGATACGCCCCTGTTGAGAAAATCAATCAAAGCTTATTTCCACTCACGGTTTTTATATTCAGAAGAACAATACACATCCAATGCAAATCATTTTGAACTGAGCGTAATGTTTTATAATGAACATCTTTATAAAATAATGCCGTCCATTTAAAAAGCAATCACAATTCATGACTGATAACACTTTGCAACAAAATAATAAGAAAACTTGGTCTGGCAGGTTTAACGAACCGGTTTCCGAATTGGTCGAACGCTATACCGCATCGATTCCGTTTGATTACCGGCTTGCGGAATATGATATTCAAGGCTCGCTAGCGCATGCAAAAATGCTATCCATACAAGGCATTATCAGCACAATCGATTGGCAAGCTATTGAACAGGGACTTAATCAAATACGCAATGAAATTCACGGAGGCCAATTTAACTGGCAGCTAGAATTAGAAGATGTGCATTTAAACATTGAGAAACGTTTGACGCATTTAATTGGCGATGCCGGCAAAAGACTACATACCGCTCGCTCGCGTAACGATCAAGTTGCAACGGATATTCGTTTGTTTTTGCGCGCTTCGATAGATGAAATCGTCGATTTAATTAGAAACACCCAGCATGCTTTGGTCGACCTTGCTGAAAAACATGCGGATACAGTGATGCCTGGATTCACACACTTGCAAGTGGCTCAACCGATTACATTTGGTCATCATTTAATGGCCTATTTTGAAATGTTCAAACGTGATGTTGCACGGTTGTTGGATTGTCGCAAACGCGTTAACCAGTTACCGTTGGGAGCCGCAGCATTGGCTGGTACAAGTTATCCGATTGACCGTCATTTGGTTGCTAAGTTATTAGATTTCGAAGGGGTATGTGAGAATTCACTGGATGCGGTATCCGATCGGGATTTCGCTATTGAATTTAGCAGTTGCGCGGCTCTGATCATGACGCATCTCTCTCGGTTATCGGAAGAATTGATCCTATGGATGAACCCGCAATTTGCTTTTATCGAATTAGCCGATCGGTTTTGTACCGGGTCTTCGATCATGCCTCAAAAAAAGAATCCGGATGTCCCAGAGTTAGTGCGCGGGAAAACGGGCCGTGTGAATGGTCATCTAGTCGCTTTATTGACTTTAATGAAAGGTCAACCTTTGGCCTATAACAAAGACAATCAAGAAGACAAAGAACCGCTTTTTGATACCGTCGATACGTTAATCGACACATTGCGTATTTATGCCGATATGCTTTCCGGTATAACCGTCAAAACGGATGCTATGCGCCAATCAACATTACGCGGCCATGCAACAGCAACCGACTTGGCTGATTATTTAGTTAAAAAAGGGATTCCTTTTCGTGATGCGCACGAAATTGTTGCCAAAACCGTTCAATTTGCAGAGAAAAATGGTTGTGACTTGAGTAGTCTGCCGATCCAAGCATTACAGCAATTCTCAGATCGCATTGGAGCGGACGTGTTAGCGGTATTAACGTTGGAAGGTTCGATACAAAGCCGCAATCACACCGGCGGTACTGCTCCAGAACAAGTCAATATCGCAATTAATAAAGCCAAACAATGGCTGCAAACATAAAAAACTACCGTACAACAACCTGACAATCGATTGCATCGTATGGATCTTTGGCAAGATATTAGCCAGCAAATCAGCACAGTTACAAAACAAAATTTCTCTATTAAAGAAAAAACATCTGTCAGTGGTGGCTGCATCAATCAATGTTTCAAAATTTCTCATGATTCACAGCACTTCTTTGTTAAATTAAATTGCTTAGAAAATTTAACGATGTTTGAGGCAGAAGCCGATGGACTGAATGAAATTTATCAATCGCAAACCATCCGTGTGCCACAACCATTGTGCATTGGAAATAACGAACACACCGCTTGGCTAGTGCTTGAATATATCGCACTCCGCAGTCACTCACACAGTAATGCTGAAGCATTAGGCAATCAACTTGCGGCCATGCACCGTATCACAGCCAAACAATATGGATGGACTCGCAACAACACCATTGGCAGCACGCCCCAAATGAATACCCAAAGCAATCATTGGATTGATTTCTTTCGCAAAAACCGCTTGAACTATCAACTCCAACTCGCTGCTAACAATGGTCATAGAGGGAAGCTACAAACGCTGGGGGAACGTTTGGTGGCTGAATTACATCAATTTTTTTCAAACCATCAACCTTCAGCATCACTGTTACATGGTGATCTATGGCATGGCAATTATGCTTTCGATGATTTGGGTCGTCCTGTTTTATTTGATCCTGCTGTTTATTATGGCGACAGAGAGAGCGATATCGCTATGACAGAGCTTTTTGGGGGATTCCCCGCCGATTTTTATTCTTCTTACCAAAATAATTACCCGTTGGATTCTGGGTACAACACACGCAAAATAATTTATAATCTCTATCATATTTTGAATCATTTGAATCTTTTTGGAAGTAGTTATCGCGCTCAAGCTGAGCATATGATGACTGCATTGCTTGCTGAGATTCGCGCTTAAATACTATCGTTTTAATTTTTCTACCTTATTGTTTTCTGTGTTGAACTGTTATCTGCGCCAAACTTTAAATTTTGACTATTTGTGATCCATGACTAAATATGTATTTGTGACAGGAGGCGTTGTATCCTCTCTCGGAAAAGGCATTGCCGCTGCGTCTCTAGCTGCGCTTCTGGAAACACGTGGTCTTAAAGTAACCATGTTGAAACTTGATCCGTATATCAACGTCGATCCAGGGACTATGAGCCCATTTCAACATGGCGAAGTATTTGTAACCGAAGATGGCGCGGAAACCGATCTGGATCTTGGGCATTATGAGCGTTTTATTAGCACGCGCATGACCAAGCAGAATAATTTCACCACAGGGCAAATCTACGAAAGTGTGATTCGCAAAGAAAGACGCGGGGATTATCTCGGCGGTACGGTCCAAGTCATCCCGCATATTACCGATGAAATAAAACGCTATATCCAAGCGGGGGTGGGTGATGCTCAAGTTGCCATTATCGAAATTGGCGGTACAGTCGGCGACATAGAATCGTTACCGTTTTTAGAAGCAATACGCCAAATGGCGGTACAAAATCCACGTACAGATACTTGCTTTATTCATCTCACTTTATTGCCCTACATCGGTTCCGCTGGAGAACTGAAAACCAAACCGACCCAGCATTCTGTGAAAGAACTTCGAGAAATTGGTATTCAACCCGATGTGTTATTGTGTCGATCAGATCGTGAAGTGCCTCAAGATGAACGTCGCAAAATTGCTCTTTTTACCAATGTTCGAGAAGAAGCAGTAATTTCCGTAGTGGATGTCGATAGCATTTACAAGATTCCGGCACTGTTGCACGAACAAATGCTGGATGAAATCATCTGCCATAAATTAAATATTCTTGCTAAACCGGCTAATATCAGCGTCTGGAAAAACTTAATCTATGCGTTGGAATATCCCAAATACACGACCAAGATTGCCATCGTTGGCAAATATGTCGATCTAACCGAATCCTATAAATCGTTATCTGAAGCACTGACGCACGCGGGTATTCATACGCAAAGCCGGGTCCATATTTGCTATATTGATTCAGAAAACATTGAAAAGGAAGGTACCGATTGCTTAGCGGGCATGGATGGTATCTTAGTACCAGGCGGCTTTGGTAAACGTGGGGTTGAGGGGAAAATTATGGCGGTACAATATGCACGTACCAAACGTATTCCCTATCTTGGCATCTGCCTTGGATTACAACTTGCAGTGGTGGAATACGCACGCAATAAAGCGAATATGAAAGGTGCGCATAGTACTGAATTTAATCCAGATACCCCGTATCCCGTGATTGGACTCATTACCGAGTGGCGAACACGTGACGGTCAATTAGAAACACGTAATGAAAATTCTGATATTGGCGGTAGTATGCGGTTAGGAGGGCAAGAATGTCTTCTTAAAAAGGGTTCTTTGGCTTGGAAAACCTATGGTGCAGATAAAATCACTGAAAGACATCGTCATCGCTACGAAGTCAATGGCGCTTTTATAGAAAAACTGGAACAGGCTGGACTTAATATCAGCGGCTTATCCAAAGAAGATAGTCTCTGTGAAATGATCGAATTGCCTGAATCTGAACACCCTTGGTTTCTCGCTTGTCAGTTTCATCCAGAATTTACATCAAGACCACAAACCGGCCATCCATTGTTTAAATCTTATATTGAAGCGACTCTCGCCGCCGCCAAAAAACAATCGATTAATGACGATGAAAAACTTCATGCTGTCGCCAGTACGGTTTTATGAATGTCTTCATCATCATGCCACTTAAAAATCAACAACACTAATTAACAGGAAGAAAGTAGATGAGCGCAATTGTAGATATCATCGCCCGTGAAATTCTTGATTCACGCGGCAACCCAACCATTGAAGCCGATGTATTGCTGGAATCAGGCATACTCGGTAGAGCCGCCGTCCCTTCAGGCGCATCGGTTGGAACTCGCGAAGCAATGGAATTGCGCGACGGTGATAAACAACGCTATTTCGGCAAAGGCGTACTCAAAGCCGTTGAAAGCGTCAATAGTGAGATTTCTGAAACTTTGATGGGATTGGATGCGGTCGACCAAAGCTTCCTGGATCACGAACTGATCAAACTTGATGGCACTGAAAACAAATCAAGGCTCGGCGCCAATGCCATCTTGGCCGTTTCACTGGCAATTGCTAAAGCTGCCGCTGAAGAATCGGGATTGCCGCTCTATCGATATATAGGTGGCGCGGGGCAAATGTCCATGCCGGTACCTTTAATGAACGTCATTAATGGCGGAGCCCACGCCAACAACAACATCAATATGCAAGAATTCATGATTGTCCCACTAGGAATACAAAACTTTCATGATGCGGTTCGTTGTGGCGCAGAGATTTTCGCTACTTTAAAGAAACTCATCGACAAAAAAAATATGCCAACCACAGTCGGCGATGAGGGCGGCTTTGCCCCAAACTTGGAAAATAACGAAGCTGCATTGCAATTAATCGTTCAAGCGATTGATGAAGCGGGCTATCAACCCGGCAAAGAAGTGGCGATTGGTATCGATTGCGCCAGCTCGGAATTTTACAAAGACGAAAAATATCATTTAGGTTCCGATGGATTGCATCTGACTTCTGCGCAATTCGTTGATTATCTATCGGTGTGGGTCGATAAATACCCAATTATCAGCATTGAAGACGGCATGAGCGAACATGACTGGAAAGGTTGGGAGCTGTTAACAGAAAAATTGGGGAAATCCGTTCAATTAGTGGGTGATGATATTTTTGTCACCAACACCAAAATTCTGCAACAAGGCATCCAACAAAAAATTGCCAATTCAATACTGATCAAAGTCAATCAAATTGGCACTTTGACAGAAACTCTCGCAGCCATTGAAATGGCAAAACGCGCCGGATACACCGCGGTGATTTCACACCGGTCGGGGGAAACAGAAGATACCACTATCGCCGATATCGCTGTTGCCACTAATGCTTTACAAATCAAAACAGGCTCCTTATCACGTTCTGACCGTTTGGCAAAATATAACCAACTATTAAGAATCGAGGAAGATTTGGGCGATGCAGCTCATTACGCAGGACGAGGAGCTTTTTATCAACTCCGATAATGAAGTTACTCGCACTTATACTGTTTGCGATAATTGCGTTGTTGCAACACCCGCTTTGGTTTAGTAAATCAAGCTGGAAAAGAGTTTGGCAAGTTGAAGAAGAAGTCACGGAAGCTCGTCAGAATAACTTAAAACTGCAACAACGCAACAATATGCTAGAAGCTGAACTGAGCGACTTGAAGCAAGGGCTGGAAGCTGTTGAAGAACGAGCACGCAGTGATTTAGGCATGGTCAAGCAAAACGAAGTGCTATTTCAAATCGTTAAGATCGAATCTCATAAACAGGAAAACCAATTTCCTACGCATGAAAACAATTCCTCTCCTAAAAAATAATACCATTGATCACATTTCCACCCCGTTACACATTCAGTTCATTAAATTTCAAAATTATCTATCGATGATAAAAAATAGGGATTTTGGCGAACTCTTAGTTTGATAGACAAACTAATCAATAGCAATTCTTATTGGTTAAAATTGGGTTTAATCTACGAGTAATCTAAAAGTAACATGACTTGAAAATTGAGAAATCAGTCTTACATCGATATTAATTGTGTAATCTCTACCCACTAAGGAGTTATTGAATGAAAAGAATTTTGCTTTTTTTAGTCACTAACCTGGCTGTCGTTCTGGTTCTCAGTATTACGCTCAGGTTATTGGGCGTCGACAGAATTTTGGACGCTCAAGGGACCGGTCTCGATCTCAATTCCTTACTTGCTTTTGCAGCCGTTTTCGGATTTGGCGGTTCATTCATTTCACTTGCCATGTCCAAATGGACAGCCAAACAAATGACTGGAGCGCAGGTCATTGAAATGCCGCGCAATGCACAAGAACACTGGTTAGTCACCACAGTACAAAAACAAGCACAAGACGCTGGAATCGGCATGCCAGAAGTAGCCATCTATGACGCGCCAGATGTCAACGCATTTGCCACCGGCATGTCTAAAAACGATGCGTTGGTTGCGGTCAGCACTGGATTACTCAACAACATGAATCAAGACGAAGCAGAAGCCGTATTGGCGCATGAAGTGAGTCATATTGCCAATGGCGACATGGTCACATTGGCGTTGATTCAAGGCGTAGTCAATACGTTTGTGATGTTCTTTTCTCGTGTAATCGGACATACGGTTGATCGTGTGGTTTTCAAAACAGAAGAAGGACATGGCCCAGCTTTTTGGATAACAACGATCGTAGCCGAATTACTGCTCGGTATATTGGCCACCATCATTGTCATGTGGTTTAGCAGACAGCGTGAATTCCGCGCTGATGCTGGAGGTGCAAGTTTGGCCGGTAGAAATAAAATGGTCGCAGCGCTACGTCGACTCCAAATTAATTCTCAACAAGCACAACTTCCAGAGCAACTCGCTGCATTTGGAATTTCTAGTGGCGGTGGCACAGGCTTACGCAATTTATTTAGATCTCACCCTCCGTTGGAAGAAAGAATTGCTGCGCTAGAAACTCAACGTTAATTCTATTCTGTTTAACTCAAATTAAAGCCGCGATCTAGCAATTAGGTCGCGGCTTTTTTCTTTATCTTCACTAGGTATTTGAATGCTATAGATCCGCAGGCAAAGTAGCTGCTTATTTGTTAGTGCAATCGTTCTACCCACTGATTTTCCTTAAGTATGTGCACCATACTCTAAGAATTTTATTTCTTAGAAAAGAACACCTAAAAACGGCTTAATTCATTTATTTGTGGTAATTGCTACAACGTACTATGTTTGTTGCCAAAAAAACAGGTAAAGCCTTTGGAATCGAATAAAATAAGCAAGTTATCTACCCGTTGCGTAACATATCAAACGTCATGGTTGCAGCTTCTTTTATAAACATACCGTTGAATCGTTTATTGTTGATTGCATTTAGCATTTATTGTGTTAATAATGCTTTCGCAAGTAACTATAGACTTCAAGGGCAATTATTGGATTTGCCTATTGAAGAATTGATGAAAATCGAGGTTACCACGGCTTCCAGACGCTCGCAAAAACTCGCTGAAGTCGCCGCAGCGGTATTTGTCATTACTCAGGATGATATTCGACGTTCTGGTGCAACCAGCATTCCTGAAGCACTACGCATGGCGCCCGGTGTTGAAGTGGCTCGTATTGGCACCGATAAATGGGCTATCAATATCCGCGGTTTTAATGGCCGGTTTGCTGAAAAATTACAAGTTTTAATGGATGGCCGTAGTGTTTACAATCCGCTGTTTTCCGGCGTTCTATGGGAATTGCAAGATACGCTCATGGAAGATATCGAACGTATTGAAGTCATCCGAGGACCAGGCGCTGCTATGTGGGGAGCCAATGCCGTTAATGGTGTCATCAATATCATCACCAAAAAAGCAATGGACACACAAGGAACACTCCTCACCGCAGGGGGTGGAAGTTTTGAACACGGTTTTGTTGGTGCGCGCTATGGTGGAAAAATCAATGAAGATACCGCCTATCGTGTTTATGCGAAAGGATTCAGCCGAAATAATATGGAATCCTTGCAAGGGAAAAATGCCAATGATGATTGGCATAGTGCACGCGGCGGATTCAGAATAGATCACCAACATGGCAACGATCAACTAACGCTGCAAGGAGACATCTTCTATAACGCAGTCGGCGATACTTTGGATAAAAATCTGGTGAATCCCTCCATTATCCCGATAGGATCTGCAAGGGGACATAGCGAAGGTGGAAACATTCGTTTCCGCTGGGACCGAACTTTGTCGGAAAAATCCGCAATCATGTTGCAAATGTATTACGATCGCGTTGATTATAAACTGCTTACTGCGAGCCAATTCAAAGCAGAAAGCTTTGATATCGACTTCAATCATCGCTTTCCATTGTTTAATCGACACGATGTCACATGGGGCTTTAATTACCGTTTATACCATAACAAAGTTTTTGACAGTCAGCTTATTACTTTTACACCTCGCCAACAAACCAATCATTTAATTAGCGGATATATTCGTGATGAAATCACACTGCTTCCTGAGCATTTGAAACTGACGCTAGGAACACGGTTTGATCACAATGATTTTTCTGGATTAGAAATTCAACCGAATGGGCGCCTAATGTGGACGCCCAATGAAAAAAATTCACTTTGGTTAGCCGTGTCACGCGCTGTACGCACTCCATCTCGAGCTGAAAATGACATCTTGCTGAATTTTGGCACCCTGGGACAACCGCCCCTTGTTACTATGATGCAGTTAAATGGATCTTCGCATTTCAATTCAGAAAAATTGTTGGCGTATGAATTAGGCTATCGTCACGCAATAACACCGAAAGCCTCCATCGATATTGCCGCTTTTTATAATGATTATACGCAACTGCGTGATTTGTCTTTAGATTCAAGACTCATTACTTTTCATTCAGGCGTACCCTCTTATTTCACATTCCCTGTTGGAATAAATAATAAAGCGTCTGGCCATACACAAGGCGTTGAAGTTTCAATTGACTGGCAACCGCATGAGAAATGGCGCCTACAAGGGAGTTACAGCTTCTTATCGATGCATATTCACTCACAATCCCCTGCTCGAAGCCTAGATCCGACGACAGGTAGCGCTGATAAGGTAACACCACAACACAATATGTCATTACGCTCGCATTACGATTTATCAGAAAAACTGCAATTTAATTTATGGCTGCGTTATGTCAGTAATATTAGTTTTTACAATATTCCTGATTACATCACAATGGATGCAAAAGTAATATTTAAGCCGACCAAAAACACTGAATTGTTCATCGTAGGTCAAAATCTATTTCAAGAAAAGCATCGAGAATTTTCATCTGATTTTATTCCATCATTGGCAACCTACATTCCTCAAGGAATCTATGCGGGAGCACAATGGCGCTTTTAATAAACCATATAGCCCAAGCGTTGCATCACTTCATCATCATCCATAAGGTTCGAGGATGATGATGAAACGACTGCTCGATTCTCTAAAAATTAGTATTGGAATGCTGATTTTATTTGTTAATCTTTGCGCCATTTCCCCTATTTTCGCATCTTCTCAAACGGCCAGTGAACAAACCTTGATCGCAGCTTTTCTTTATAACTTTCTTAAGTTTACTGAATGGCCAGAAGGCTCGATCAACAATGAAATCACTTTGTGTACCGATAAAAATTCCACTTTTGAAGAACTTAAAGCAATTTCCGGAAAAGTTGTTCAAAACAAACCAGTTCAAGTTAAATTCATCTCGCAATCCGATTCTTACAAACAATGTCAACTTTTATTCCTGCCGCGTGATATCAGCGCAGACAATATTCGTGAGTGGATTAATTTAACGAAAGGTCAGCCAACTCTGATAGTCAGCAATGCTAGCGGTTTTCTGGATATGGGAGGAATGATTGCATTAATTAACGATGGCAAAAATCTCAATTTCTCAGTAAACCTCGAAGTTACTAGAAATTCTGCATTGAAATTGAATGCACAATTGCTACAAATTGCCAGAGAAGTAAGGGGAAGATGACAATGAATTCTTTCTTTACCTATCTCTCTGTATTTTTTCGAAAAAACCATCTTTATTCGAGAAGAATAGTTCTAACCGCTACTTTTCGTAAATTTATTCTGGTTTCATTGGCATGCCTGTCAGGAAAAATAGTCATTGCCAATGATACAAACCTTAATAAAGCCGCTAATAATCCTTTCTTAGATTTACCCATTGCGGAGTTGACCAAAATTGAAATCACGAGTGTATCGCGGAGGTCGCAAAAACTACAGGATGTCGCTTCAGCCGTATTTGTGATTACACAAGACGATATTCGTCGATCAGGCGCGACAAGCATTCCCGAAGCTCTACGGATGGCCCCAGGGGTTCAAGTCGATCGGATTGGCACAGACAAATGGGCAATCAGTATCCGCGGATTCAATGGTCGCTATGCCAACAAGCTACAAGTTTTAATCGATGGCCGTAGCGTCTATACACCATTATTTTCTGGGACCTTCTGGGAACAGCAAGATACGTTAATGGAAGACATTGATCGGATCGAAGTGATTCGAGGCCCTGCTGCTACCGTATGGGGAATTAATTCGGTAAATGGTGTGATCAATGTGATTACAAAGAAAGCTGCCGATACTCAAGGAACTCTGTTAACAGCGGGTGGAGGCACATTTGAACAGGGTTTTGTTGGAGCCCGCTATGGCGGAAAAATCAATGACGACACCCCTTTCCGTATTTTTGCAAAAGGATTTACGCGGAACGATATGATGTCACCGTTGGGACAAACAAATCGCGATGAATGGCATTCGGTCAGAGGCGGTTTTCGTATCGATCACAGCCGCGGCATTGACCAATTTACGTTGCAAGGAGATTTGTTTTCGAATTTCATTGGAAACAACACCTACTCACAAGCGACACTTGACCCAACGATACCTCTAGTCATTGACCGTGGCCGCAGCGAGGGAGGAAATATTCGCTTGCGTTGGGATCGGGCTATTTCCGAACAATCTTCCATCATGCTGCAAACCTATTATGATCATGTAAATCTTAAATTGCCGGCGATTACTAGTTACATGTCAGAAAGTTTTGATATTGATTTTCAACATCGCTTTCCATTTTTGACTTATAACGATCTAACATGGGGATTTAACTATCGCTTGTATCATACTAAGCTGACCGAAGGCAATCTCATCCAATTGTCGCCGAGTGGTCAAACGAATCAAGTTTTTAGCGGGTTTATACGCAATGATATAAAGCTTATTCCTGATCGCTTAATGTTTTCGATCGGTACTCGTTTAGATCGCAACGATTTTACCGGTTTAGAAATCCAACCGAATGCGCGTTTGATGTGGACACCAACTTCTTACAATTCAGTGTGGGGGTCTATCTCTCGAGCGGTACGCACACCTTCACGTATAGAAAATGATGGAGAAGTCGTGGCTGGATACCTTCCTAATCTCCCGGGACTTAACCTTGGATTACCTCTTGCTGTTCAAGCTATTTTTCAAGGCAATCATGCCTTTAAATCAGAGAAACTTATTGCCTATGAATTAGGTTACCGTCACCAATTTTCACCACAAGCCTCGATTGATATTGCCGGATTTGTAAATGATTATAGTGAATTACGTGATCTTTCCATGGGTGCATTTTCATTCGTCAGCGGAGTACCACGACATGTTTTACTTTCACTTATGGGTAATAACAAGGCTTCAGGCTTGACTTATGGAGTTGAAATTTCTGGAGACTGGAAACCCACTGATAAATGGCGCTTGCAAGGAAACTATAGCTTCCTGGATATGAATATATCATCGGATGCCTCAAAAAGATATTTTGATCCAACGTCTAACGGCGCAGATAAGGTTAATCAACAACATCACATTTCGGTACGTTCACATTATGACGTCTCCGACAAGCTTCAATTGAATCTTTGGCTGCGTTATGTCAGTGGCATTTCATATTACAAAATACCGGGATATGTCACGATGGATGCAAAATTAGCATTTAATCCAAACAAGAAATTAGAGTTATTTTTGGTGGGGCAAAACTTGTTTGCGCAAAATCACCAAGAAGCAATGCCAGATTTCATATATTCCTTTCCTGGTCTTATTCCGAGAGGGTTTTATGCTGGCGCGCAATTGCGTTTCTGAAATCTTAGCGACATAAACAATGCTATTTTGCAGCTTGAGGGCTGAATTAATTTTCATTAATCATGAGAAATATTAAAAAATACTATTTAAAGCATAGCTTTTATAGCTTTTTAATTATTTCTTTGTTAATCAATTTAATTGCACCACTGACTGCAAAAGCGGATAAAAAAGATGATTTTCTGGAAATGCCGCTCACACAGCTCGTTAATGTAGAAGTGCAAAGCGCTTCCCGTTTTAAACAAAAATCCTCTGAAGCGCCCTCTTCTGTTGAAGTATTAACTGCGGAAGATATTCGTAGTTTCAATTGGCGCACGTTATCGGATGCACTCAACGCTATTCGTGGCTTGCACGTTCGCACCGATCGCAATTATACCTACCTTGGCGTACGTGGCTTTGGTCCAGTAGGTGAATATAATTCACGAATCTTGATCATGATCAACGGTCGGCGCATGAATGACGCGCTCTTTGATCAGAGCTTCCTGGGTGAAGATTTTTTGCTCGATATGAACATCATTGATCGTATCGAATACATTCCAGGTTCGGGTTCCTCAGTTTATGGTGGTAATGCGTTGCTGGGTGTCATCAATGTGATCACAAAAAAAGGCAAAGACATTAATGCCCTGCGATTGACTGGAGAAGTTGGCAGTCTTGATACCTATCGTGGCCGGTTAACCTACGGAAAAGAATGGGACAATGGCGTAAGTTTATTATTAAATGCTTCGCAATATAGAAGCCAAGGAAATTCACAGCTATTTTTTGAAGAATTTCGTGAATTCAATAATGGTATTGCGCAAAATATGGATCGCGAAAGAAGTGACCGGCTTTTTGGACAACTGAGTTACAAAGGATTCACTATAAGCACGGGTTATGTGGATCGCTCCAAACGTGTTCCTACAGCCTCTTTTGGAGGGATTTTTAACGACAGACCGTTTACCATGGTAGATAGGCAAGCGTTCGTTGATCTTGATTACAATACGTCGATCAATAAAGATTTAACACTACAAGCTCGCGGCTTTCATCATTGGTACGATTATCATAGCATTGAAGCTTATCTTAACAGCAATGATGGCATTAGTTTCTACCGTGCTGTAAACAAAGATGCTACTTCAGCACGTTGGTGGGGTGGAGAGGTCAAATTAATCGGCACTCACTTCAAAGATCATAAATGGATCACAGGAATTGATTTTCAATATGATCAACGCCAACATATGGTCAATTATGATTTCATACCAGAGTTCTTTTCCTATAATAATAGTAATAATGGCGGCTTAAGAATAGGCGGTTATCTTCAAGATGAATATCGTATTACCAACAATCTAGCCCTGAACGCCGGATTTCGCGTCGACCACCATCACTTGATTAAAAATATTCAGATTAATCCCAGAGTTGGTTTGATTTGGAATATTAAGCCAACACTCACCGGAAAATTACTTTACAGTTCAGCCTTCCGTGCCCCCAATATCTACGAACGAGATTATGTATTATTAGATTCCAATGTTAGGAATCCCAACAATCGCGAGGAACTGATTAAAAGCTATGAAGCTATTGCGGAATGGTATCCCATTGATGGCATGAGGTTTTTAGGAACGTTATTTTTTAACGATTTAAACAAATTACTGATAGAAAAAACAGATCAATTTACCAACGCCGACGATTCAGATTTTAATAAATTCATGAATGCCGGTCATGCGAGGAGTATCGGCTTTGAATTGCAAGGCGAAAGACGCTGGGACAATGGCCGCTTGTTCAAATTATCTTGGACATATAATCATACCGAAACACGTGACGATTTTTCCAACTCGCCCTGGTCAAAAGCCATTAATTCTCCACAAAATCTAATAAAAGCACACTACGCTGAACCTATATTTAACAATCGATTTCGCTTGGGTTTTGAAGAAATTTTTGTAGACAGCCGCCGTACTTTAGCTGGAGAATCCGCCCCTGCTTATCATATATTTAACATCAATTTAGCCATGACCAAACCGATTTATGGATTTGAAGCCCACCTCGGGCTCTATAATGTGTTAGATAGCCATCCAAAAATGGTTGGCGGTCCAGAGCATGTGCAAGACGTTCTGCGTATGGACGGACGCACAGTAAGATTTCGTTTGGAAAAATCCTTCTGACAAAATGCAAAAATTACGGATTACCATTAAAGCAGTAATTTTTATGCTAGCCTTGATAGTGACCGATATCACTTATATGGATAGGGCTATCGCAACAACAAGTGCCAGTGAGCAAGCACTGATTGCGGCCTTTCTTTATAATTTTCTAAAATTTACAGAGTGGCCGCGAGAAATAATTACAAGAGAAATAAAGCTTTGTATTCCTGAAAACCAGAAGTTTAAAGAATTGGACGACATTACAGGCCGATCGATTGAAAACAAACCTGTGCTGATTAAATATGTTAATTTCGGAGAACCTATAGATGACTGCCAATTATTGTATTTATCGAGAGAGGAAAGTGCTGAGAAAACCCGAAACTGGCTCAAGATTACTAGACAAAAACCGATACTGATAGTTAGTAATGTCAGCGAATTTCTCGATATGGGTGGAATGATTATTTTAATTAATAATGGAAAAACATTAAATTTCGAAATTAATCTTGAACATGTTAGAAATTCTGGATTAAAACTGAGTGCTCAACTTCTACAAATAGCCCGTCATATAAGGGATCGGTAAGTATATGAACTATTTTCCTATAAGAATTAGGTCGAACTCAACGCTGATTGAAAAATTACCACGCAAAGATCGTTCCATTGCGGACAGATTATTATTAATAATTTTCGTAAGTCTAGCATCATCAATGCTATTGATTTTTGCTTTAGTTGCAGTTAACGAAGTGAGAAGTTCACTTAACATTGCAAAAGAGCAATTAAATGGATTGGCACGTGTCACAGCCGATAACTCTCAAGCTTCTCTCACATTTGCAGATGAAAAAAACGCACAACAAACTTTGAATTCATTGCTTCAAATTCCTTCTATCACTGAAGCCTCACTGACCACACAAAATGGGCAAGAAATTGCTAGCTTAAACAATCCGAAACAAATATGGTTACCAAACTGGCTACCCTTTCAAGACATGTCTATTGATCAACCAATTAAAACGGGAGAAGAGTATGTCGGAAGCTTGAAAATTAGATATGCGCTAGGAACAATGTGGCAACAATTAGGATGGAATCTAATGATTTTCGCATTATCCATGCTGGTAGCTTTTATTGCCGCTACATTTTTAGCCAAACGCATGGCGTCCAAAGTGGTACAACCTATTTATGATCTTTCAACCACTGCAGAAAAAGTTTCTAGCTCTGGCCACTATTCCTTACGCGTTACACGGCACAGCGTCAATGATGAAGTGGGTACTTTAGTCGACGCTTTTAATAGCATGCTTGAACAAATACAAATTAGAGACAAAGAGTTAGTGCAATATCATTCCGATCTGGAAAATAAAATTGAAGAAAGGACTATTGAATTAAGGCAGGCGAAAGAAAATGCTGAAGCAGCTAACTTAGCAAAATCTCAGTTCTTAGCAGCAATGAGTCATGAAATTCGTACGCCAATGAATGGTGTGCTCGGAATGGCGGAATTATTATTGGATACACCACTTAATTCCCAACAATTGCATTTCATAAGCATACTCCATAATTCTGGCGAATCACTTTTATCTATCATTAATGACATTCTTGATTTTTCCAAAATAGAAGCAGGCCGTTTCGAATTAGAAAATATAGATTTTGATTTACATAGATCGATTGAAGAAGTTATCGAACTTTTTTCTGAACGGGCACATAGTAAAAATCTTGAATTGAACTATCGAATTGATCCTGTAATTCCTGAATGGATTAAAGGCGACCCCACTCGCATCAGACAAGTACTTGGTAATCTGATTGGAAACGCCATTAAATTCACCGAATTCGGTGAAGTTATCGTTGATATTAGCCTTGATACCTCTGTTAATAACAATAAGCAAACTTATACAGAAAGTAAAAACCAGCTTGCTGTACGTTTTAGTGTCAGCGATACCGGTATCGGCATTAATGAAGATGTTATGCCTCGTTTGTTTCAAGCCTTTTCTCAAGCGGATGGTTCAACCACCCGGAAATACGGCGGTACGGGTCTGGGCCTAGCCATCTCTAAGCAACTGGTAGAATTAATGGAAGGGACAGAAATAAAAGTCAACAGTCATATCGGCAAAGGATCTACTTTTGCATTTACCCTTCCTTTACAGATAGGAGAATGTACCGAATCAAAAGAACCGACAAAATTAAATTCCGAATTGTCGGGTGTAAAACTTTTAATCGTGGAAGACAATAATACCAGCCGCGGTATTTTGAATGCCTACGCTGAATCGTGGGGCATGGACGTCAGCTCAGTAGGTAGCGCTCAAAAAGCTTTAGACAAATTGCATGAAGCGACGATCAATCACAAAAATTATGATCTGGTATTAATTGATATGAAAATGGCCAATATGAATGGATTAGAGTTGGGGCAAAAGATTAAGGCTAATCCAGACTGGACTAAAATTCCTCTCATCATGTTAACTTCAACGCATTATAAGGGAGAAGCGGATGAAGCAAAGAAAACAGGATTCGCTGTTTATAAAACAAAACCCATTAGAAAAAGTGAGTTGTATAAATGTTTGGTGCAAGCAAGAAATTCTTTGCATACCGATAATCTATTGCAATCTGATAAAGACATTGCTTCTAAAGGCTTTTCCGATCAAGCAGAGGGATCTGACACCCTCGAATCAAAAGGTTATTTATTACTTGCAGAAGACAATCCAGTCAATCAGGCAGTTGCTTTAGGCATGTTGCGTAATTTTGGTTACATCGTTGATGTCGTCAAAAACGGTATCGAAGCAATAGAAGCAGTGCAACGCAAACCTTATGATTTAGTTTTAATGGATTGCATGATGCCAGAAATGGATGGATATCGTGCAACGACTGAAATTAGACGACAACAAAGTACCGGAAAATTAAATTATTTCCCTATTATCGCGTTAACTGCCAATGCCATAGAGGGTGATAGAGAAAAATGCTTGACAACTGGCATGGATGACTATTTAGCAAAACCCATTAAAGCCAAAGATCTAGCCAATACTGTTGAAACTTGGTTAAGTAACTCCAAATCGATGCAATTAAAAAATAAAATTCCTGAAATGAAACAAACTACGACTCAAGCTTCAATGGAAGCTGCGCACAAACTCTCAATCGATACTGAAGCTCTTGCGTCCATTCGTGCTCTTGAAGTCGATTATGGGGATGAATTACTCAAACAAGTGATAAAAACTTATCTTGAAAACGGTGAAAAATTAATGGAAACCCTTGAACAAGCATGGAGTAGCGGTGATCTTAAAGCTATTCGAATGACATCGCATACGCTTAAATCGAGTAGCAGCCAAGTTGGCGCTCATACTTTGGCTGAGCTATGCCGAAATGTTGAAAACGAAGCTCGGAATAATATCTATGATGTCTCTGGTCAAGCATTGGTCGTGATTAAACAACATTTTTTAGAAGCTTGTACCACGCTAAGATCTTATCTAAATACGTTAGAAAGTACCTCAGGAAAGAATTAATATGCACCATCAATCAACCGTCATTATCATTGACGACGATCCTTTAATACGATTGGTAGTCGCGAGAACATTGCAAGCTGCAGGTATGAATACGCTTGAAGCATCCAGTGGCGAAGAAGGTTTACGTCTTTTCAAAGATAACGAGATAGATGCAATACTTCTAGATGTCATGATGCCATCCGGTATTGATGGATATGCCACTTGTTATGAATTACGAAATATGCCCGAGGGTAAACATTTACCTATTCTGATGATGACAGGATTAGAAGATATCGAGTCGATTAATCGAGCATACGAAGTTGGTGCTACAGATTTTATTACCAAACCAATCAATATTCCTTTATTAAGTCATCGGGTTCGGTATATGCTCAAAGGTAGTTTTACTACACAGCAATTGCTGCAAAGTGAACAACGTCTTCATCAGATGGCATACTTTGATGATTTAACTGAGTTACCGAATCGCCATTTCTTCCAAGAAAGCCTACAACAAATGATTGCCTTGGCACAACGTAAGAAATTAAAACTAGGCGTGTTATTTCTTGATTTGGATGGTTTCAAACGTATTAATGACACATTAGGTCATCATTTAGGCGATTTAGTACTACAAGCTACTAGCGAACGATTAAGAAAAAGTATTCGCATCAGCGATACATTTGCTCAACCAGTAATTAGTCAAGGTGATATCTCGCTTGCCCGTCTAGGAGGAGATGAATTCACTGCATTGTTACCGTTAATTGAACGCAATGAAGATGCGGCGATTGTAGCCGAACGCATTAGAATTAAATTAGCCCAACCATTCATTTTTGGGGAACACGAACTCACAACCACTACGAGTATCGGTATTGCAGTTTATCCAGATGACGGTGAAACTTCTGAAGATTTGCTCAAAAACGCTGATCTTGCAATGTATTATGCTAAACGTTCTGGCGGTAATATGTATTGTTACTTTTCCAACTATATGATGGAAATGGCCGTACGAAAATTATCCATGGAAAGTCATTTGCGTAAGGCTATTGAACGCGATGAATTTTACCTGCATTATCAACCACAATTTGATGTAGAGAAAGGTAACTTTAATGGAGTGGAAGTACTATTACGATGGGAAAACAAAGAATTAGGACAAATTTCCCCTGTCGAATTTATCCCTCTTGCTGAAGAAACCGGTCTCATTATCCATATTGGCGAATGGGTTTTAAGAAAAGCCTGCAATCAAGCTAAGATATGGTGCAATCAAGGTATTCCCCTAACTCGTATTGCAGTTAATGTTTCGGCTGTGCAACTTCTTCATACCGGTTTCGCCGAAATGGTAAATGACGCCTTAACGGAATGTTCGTTAGATCCGAGTATTTTAGAGCTCGAATTAACTGAAAGTGCGTTAATCAATGATGTCGACGTTGTTATTAATGTACTTCGAGAATTGAAACAAGTCGGAGTGCAACTTGCCATTGATGATTTTGGAACAGGATATTCTAGCCTAAGTCGATTAATGAATTTCCCTATTGATCGATTAAAGATCGACCAGGCTTTTGTACGAAATTTAGAAGAAAACTCCGACAATGGTGCGATTGCCACAGCCATTATCGCAATGGCTACCAGCATGAATATGAAGGTAACAGCTGAAGGGGTTGAAACCAACACACAATTAGATTTTATGAAAAACAAATCTTGCAATGATGTTCAAGGATATTACTTAAGCAAACCATTACCTGTCGATCAAGCAGAAGAGTTTTTTATAAAAAAATATCAGCTATAGCGATAAATAATCATTTACACGCAGAAGTCTCTTATTCTATTATTTTTAATTTTAAAACAATTATTCAGATTAAAATCAATTAATCATATCCGGTGATATTATCAGATGCCATAATTACGTTAAAACTTTTCGATCCACTGAAGTACACCTTTCTCAATTAATGACAGTGTTCTTTCAAAAAACTCGATTTCTTGTTGATACGGATCAGTAATGTCGAATTTTCCCCATTCACCTAGCCGAAAAATTTTTCCCCTAGCAGATGGAACCTTTTCTTCAAGAATATATTTCTGATTTAACTCCATCACCAAAATAAGTTCTGAGTTGCGAATCATTTCTTGGTTTAATTGACGAGCACGAAAACTCGAAATGTCTATACCTTTTTCCATCATTAGATAACAAGCGGTTGAATCTGGCGGGTACCCCACTAAAGCACCAAGACCAGCGGAGCTTACTACGTAATCCGGTTTGTTGGCTGCTATAAGTGCTTGTTTAAATAAACCTTCAGCCATTGGACTTCTACATATATTTCCAATGCAAACGATGAGTATACTTTTAAGCAAGTTACGAATTATCCAGTTATTTAACGCTAAAAAAGTATCGACTACCAATTTTTTGGAAACTCACTCGAAAAAACTGTTGTCTATTAAAATGCATGTTCCGGCAATTTAAATTTCTATCAAGAAATCCAATAAATTCGTAGTTTTCGTGACAAAAAAACAAAATGACCCTCCTAATGTTCTAGGACGCTTAAATACTCGTTTGATCTCTACTTTTATCTTCGTATTATCGAGTTTTGCTATCTATTGATCACAAGATTTTCTTCTCATGTAACGTCACTCTTCTATATTTATGCGCTTGCGAAAATAAACCGACTCCGCGCCATTACACGGCAGCTTCTGCTATAATTCTTTTATGTTGCAAAAAGCTTGCGAGTAAATATTGCACTTCCACTGCAATACTATCTCTTCATCACTCAAATCCTATAACCGTCTCAGTATCAATGATCTAACTATCACACAGACCGGCCTACCCGGTTTTTCTATAGATTTCAAATAACGAATAGAGAATGCTTCGCCAAATCCTTAACACGCTATCGCTTTTGCAAACTCAGCAATGAATCATCGCCATCCAGTCTCATACAAGAAAACTCGTTCACAAAAATCCGGCTGATGAATTGCACTACTATTCCTTAGCACTCTCGATAGCTATTTAAACTAAAAAATATGATGCTGCTTTAACATTCTTGATCATTATCATCACTAAAAAAACGGTATTTGTATAAATAATATCAGTTGTTTGAGAAATAGTTTAATCGTCAACTAAAAATCATTTCAGTATTTGTTGCGTGCACGATACGTTAGAACTGTTTCACTTTCAGCAGCCACAGGAACGCTCCATTCCACCGTGTTTGCTGATTTTTTTTCATGAGGCAAGGATTCCGATAGAATTTTCCAATCTCCAGGCATAGGTTCTTGTACTTGTACTTTTATTGCTTCTTTCTTGGCATTCTTTATAGTAATTTTATAAGCACTCTCAAAGACGCCCGCTTGATTTGGCATATTCGCAGAGATCTGCTGAAAATCTGTTTGTAGTTTATTCGCTGTGATATCAAACGCATTACCCAGTTTCAAACGAATTAACTCATTATTCGGAGTATGTTCGATTCGATCTTCACCTACAAATTGACTATTTCCCGCTAAATCTTTTTTGTACACACGTATTACACCTTTCGGTAATGGAATGCCTAACCCTTTTCCTTTATTCATGAAGCTGATATATACCCCGACCGATTTTTTTTGTTCAATCGTGCCATGTTGTCCTGAATAATAGTAATCTGCGCCTTGCAATAAATATTCTTTTGTTAAAGGTACATTTACCGCTGACATCAATGATACTTGCTTAGTTTGATTTTCGGATAGCGTAGTCGGATGTTGCAATGTGTATAAATGATAGTCAAAAAATGATTCTTGTTTCATTTGTGGCGCATCGGCCGCGGCCATTGCTGTCATTTCCATCATTTTGGTCGATCTTCCCAGTGCTGGCTGTACTTGATTGACATCACCCGCAACCAATTGTAATTGCGCGTCACGATAAGCAGCGCCACTCTGGTTGGTTAATGTCACTAATCCATTCAAATCCAAAACATTGTCTTTTTCATTTAGTGCCGCGACATAATCGGCGTGCCAAGACAATCCAGACGTGAGGTAAGAAAGTTCAAAATCATGTGCTTCTTTCGCAGAATTGAGTAAAGAAAGTAGTAAGGTCGGCCTATCCCGTAAATGATTGGGTACTCCAGGAAATACCAGCCGACCAGAAATATCGGTTTCAATGCGATCACCAAATTTCAGCACAATGCCTTCATTCGTAGCAAGTACGGTAGCCGTTTCTTTCGTTTCAACCCCAGAAGCAGGGTTTGTACGAATCACAACAATTTCTTGTCCACGATATTTTTCTAATAGCTTAGTCGGTGTCAGCAGATCAAAATCAAAATTTTGTTCCACTAAACGAAACTCACTCGAATGGTTCAGGCTTCGCAATATCGCCGTTTCTGGACGAATCTGCGCAGAAACATCACGCCACGCCAGACGATTTAAATCTGAGTCCAACTTAATGTGACGCAAATCTTTTACTAATGCCAGATTTTCGTTATAGATCGTGATCGCGACGTTTTTCTGATCCTGTGTTGTGGAAGTCTTTTCTTGGTTATCCATAGAAGTAGCAAAAGTATCTGCGTTAATGATCAATAAAATCCCAATCACTGCTACAGAAAAAGATGAAAGAATCTTTCTCTGTAATATTCTGATTAAGAAAGAATTTATTTTTATATCACTGTGGTATGGCATATGAGAAAGTAAATGTAATGATTAGAAATCGAATGATGAGTGGTTGAAAATGAGTTCGAATAAAGCTTACCAGGCGTAGACAGCATTTCAGGTAGTGTCTCAGTTTGAAATTTGCCACAGTTGAACTTGTTTACATCAATGCTATCATAGCTGCATGAGTAAACGACCCAAAAAAATGGATTTGAATCAACTGGCAAAGCGCATCGTTGATGAGGCTACAGGTGAAATTCAGCCTGAAGAAATCGACGAAAAGAAAAAAGCAGCCATTGAATCAGGGCGGCGTGGTGGCCTTAAAGGAGGTAAGTCTAGGGCGGAGAAGCTCACCCCAGAGGAACGTGCAGATATTGCAAGAACAGCTGCTGAAGCACGTTGGAAAAAGAACTGCTAAGCTGACTTTTGATCAAAACCGTTCATTACATCTATTTCTTTTACGTCCATCGTAAAATCAAGAACCAGATTAATTGGAGGCTCTGATGAATGAGCATTGTTATAGCAATCCACGTCTGTTTTTAGCTGATAGCAATCCCCAATTATCTGCCGCCGTCTCTGTGCGAACGCTTTCTCCATATGAGAGCGTGGGGCTGAATCTATATCCGCCCAGAATGTTAATTGCGTGCCTCCAGAATTAATTCTTACTGCATGCTTTGATCTATAGCGTCGCCCATTTTTATCTGTTCTATATTCCTCTCTTAATGCTCTAGAAAGATCATCTGCACATTGAGAAACAATATCAGCAGGGCGCGGTTTCCAAAGACCTTTGTGTATTGCCCAAGCAGCAACATCTCTTGATGTTGCAGGAATAGGCATACCTGCATCTTGATATTCATTCCATATTTTTTGCATTTGTTCTGCATAGTTCATAGCAGTTCCTTTAAATATCCACAGGGAATGGTTCGCCCCATCCGTCTTTTATCGATTCTTGTAATGCGAATTGACGTATTTTAACTAAGTATTTTCTAAATAATTCATATCTCTTAGTACGAGCATGTAATTGACCAACAACTAACCCAGGATGTACCTGCATAATTTTTGCGAAAGCAAGAATATCTTTTTCTGAAAAAAATGGAGATTTTCTAGCCACAAATGAATCCATTTCTTTTATTGGAGCACAAAAATCTGATGCTGCAGTATTCGCTATTTGTTCATCCTCGTTTATCTCTTTATCTATATTCTCGAATATATCAGAGTCAATAATTTCTTTAGTTTTACCATGTCCGCACAAAACGTGTTCTATCTCATGTCGCAATACAAACCAGAAATTATCAATACGATCTTTCTGTAAGGACATTCCAATAACAGGAGATTCATTATTTAGCCAAAAACATACGCCATCAATTTTTGAACCAGGAAGAGATTCAACGAGTATAAACCTCACGCCAGTTTCTGAAAGAATGCGCGGTATTTCTCTGATCGATTCAGGGTCAACCAATAAATGTTTCAATTTTATTACAGCATTCCTGAGTAATTTCTCGGAGTATTTGGCAGTAACAGATATAGATTTTGCTATTTGTTTAACACGAAATAGCCACGCCAATTGTTCAGATAGCACTTCATCGTAATTAGTTTTTTTTGCGGCATGATCGAGATGAGGAACATCATTAATATTAGGTACATTAAAGAATCTTGCCATTTGTGCTTCTAACATTATTGCATCAGTGTCTTCTAACCAGCCTCGCTTTATCATCTCTCTAACAGGGTACTCGGATTGTATGCGTGCACGTTTAGCAATCCCGGGATTAGGGTCGCGTGCGTTAGCTAGATCAAATGTACGTTGCAAATTTGAAAAAAGATCAGCAGGAACACCAAATGCATCTCCAAGTGCTTTAGCCATTTCAGGGCTGATCCCACGCTTCCCGGAAACAAGCATATTTATTGCCTGTTCAGGGCAACCAAGAATAAATGCCAAGTCACGTTGACTCCATCCTCGCTCATCTATCTCCTCTTTAATGAATTCTCCAGGGTGAGGAACCCAGTTATCGTTTGTAGTGGTATCCATATTTAAGCCTTTAATCTTTATATTTATTTGTGATAATCTTCAATACATATGACTGTGATTTTGTTAGGATTGCATTTTGTATCCATTTCAAACACTAGCCTCCATTGGTCATTTAATCGTATTGATCTTAGCCCTTCTTTATCACCACTCAATTTTTCGTAATGTAGACTTTTCCACTCTCTAAGAGTTCTTTCGTCTGTCGCGCTTCTCAAAAATACGAGTTTTTTTCTGCATGATTTAATAATAGATACTGGAAGACCGCTTTCTGCAGCTTTTTCAGTTTCTATTAATTCTAAACCTTGATCTTTAAACTCAATCTCCATAAAACAATCATACAGTAATTATATTTATTTGTAAATGTATTACTGAACGCATAGCGTTAAACTGAACTATATGCTTGACCTTTGCTATTGATAGTGTATAATTTCAACATGAACTAAATGCTTGAGACAGAAATGAATAAACTGTCAATTGAAAAACGCGCAATTATTCTAACAATGCTGGTAGAAGGTAGCTCAATGCGTTCAGTTTCGCGGATTGCCGATGTGTCTATCAATACCGTGACAAAATTGTTAGTTGATGCAGGCATCGTTTGTGCAGAGTATCAAAACGAGCATTTAGTGAATATCAAAAGCAAGCGCGTTCAATGTGATGAGATTTGGTCATTCTGTTACTCAAAAGAAAAGAATGTAGCGCCAGCAGATAAAGGCATTCTTGGCTATGGCGATGTTTATACTTGGACAGCAATTGATGCAGATTCAAAACTAGCTATATCATGGTTAGTTGGCCGCCGTGACTATGAATATGCGGAAGCATTCATCGGTGATCTGGCAAGCCGTTTGAGTGATCGCATTCAATTAACAACTGATGGTTATGGATGCTATATAAATACAGTTGAACAATTCTTTGGTGGAGCCATTGATTATGCAATGCTGGTTAAGATTTATGGGGAAGAAACCAAAGGACAAAAACGCTACAGTCCGGCATCATTCGTTAGCTCAGAAAAGCGTGTGATGGCTGGCAATCCTGATATTGATCACATATCCACAAGCTACGTTGAACGCAACAATTTAACTATGCGCATGGGAATGCGCAGATTCACCAGATTAACCAACGGATTCAGCAAGAAGATAGAAAACTTAGCTCATGCTGTGGCATTGCACTTCATGCACTATAACTTTGTGCGCATTCACAAAACATTGAAAACAACCCCAGCTATGGCGGCAGGTGTTTCAAATACTCTATGGTCTATGAATAATGTTGTTGCTTTAATTGATGCCAAAGAATCATTGAAAGATAGAAGCAGGGGTAAATACAAAACAAAAAATTCAAACTGAGACACTACCGCATTTCAAATGAATAATTCATATTAAAATGCCCTATATTCGGGTTATAATGCCGCCTGAAATTTCACTTCACTTGTTAATCATGCATATTTGAAGTAAATTGCATTTCAATTTGATCGCCCGGGTGGTGAAATAGGTAGACACAAGGGACTTAAAATCCCTCGGGCTTAAACCGCCCGTGCCGGTTCGACTCCGGCTCCGGGCACCAAATACAAATTTCAAATAGCTTCACACCGTATCAAATTCCTTGAATTAACTAGCTTTAACAGGAATAGATAGATTCAGGCTGTATCATAAAGAGTCTGTAGTATGGTGCTTTTGATACCAACAAATTAGATACCAATAAATGCTGACAGATAACATCGTTAGGCAATCTAAACCGAAGGACAAACCCTACAAGTTAACTGACCTTTTAGACGATGTGTGCAAATGGAAGAAAGGAGTTTTATATGATTGATTATCCCTGTAATTATGTTTTTATGATTTTTGTAGTTATCTCTACATACATTAACAAATTCTTTTTTTGAAGGATGGCATTATTTTAAAAATAGAGGGTTTATTTATCAAAAAAATCGGAAATAGGACAGAAGATAGCAAATTGTGGAAAATTCATAACAATTTCAATGTGATAGGAATATTAATTTTTGTTATTGATTTATTTATTCATTTTCTTCACCAACAAGCG